>NZ_JAQJCU010000002.1:0-302347 GCF_029125915.1 Tenacibaculum bernardetii | reverse complement strand
TGCATTTAAAGCTTCTGTTACACCACGATTTCCAATTGCATGAATATGAAAATCGAAACCAGTGCCTTCTAATTCAGCAATGTATTTAGCAATTCTAGTTTCTGTAAAATAATTCAGCCCGTTATTTGTTGGTTGATGAAAATAATCTTCTTTATAATTAGAATGCAATGCAGCAGTTGTGTTATGCGTTATACCATCTGCATATAATTTTATTTGATTTATTTTTAAGAAACTGTCATTATCATTAGAAAATAACGATTTTAATGATGCTATTTGACTTGCATCAGCTTCCGTTGGATATGCCCATAAACCTAAATTAAAACGTGCAGTTAATTTATCATCGTCTGCTAAATTTTTCCATGTTTTATGTTGGTCTCTCTTCCAATAGGTTCTTGCATCAGAAACTGATGTAATTCCGTGTTTTGCAAGTTCAGGTAATACATACTCAACCATTCCGTTATACTCTCCATCAGCATCGTTTAGAGCGGCTACAGCTTGTTGAAAAACAACATCGCCTGCATTATCAATTAAAATACCTTGTAAAACACCAGCTTCTTTTATGATGATTCCGCCTTGCGGATTTTCTGTTGTTGCGGTTATACCTGCCAATTCTAATCCTTTTGAATTTATCCACATAGAATGTGATGTTTGCTCCATAATAATTACAGGTCGATCAGAAACGGCTTCATTAATAATTTCTAACGGATTTCTTGTTGCTTCTAAAAGTGTATTTATTGAGTGTCCGAAGCCAATAATCCATTCAAAATTAGGGTTTTGGTTTGCTGCTGTTTTAATTGCTGAAATATAATTTTCGGCATTGGTTTCTTCTTCATTTAAAGTAAAAACTGTTGTTGTAGCTCCTACTTCCATCGGATGCATATGTACATCATGAAAACCTGGTAAAATTATTTTACCTTTTAAATCAATTTTTATTACATTGTCGTCTGCCGCTTTTTCTGCTGCTATATTAGAACCTACAAAAATTATTTTATTTTTATCTATTAACAATGCTTCTGCCCAAGGTTTTTTAGAATCAACTGTAAAAACTTTAGCGTTATAGTATAATTTTTGTGTACTTATTTTTATATTAGATATATTTATTTCATGTTCGCTAGAACATGAATTTGTAGTAAAAACTACACTAAGTAACATAATTAATAGTTTCATTTTTTTCATTTTAATATCGATTTAAAAATCAACCTTTTAAAGGTACATAAATTTCTGTTTCATATTCATTTTGGTCATCTGTATGACTTTCATGTTTTGTGTAAAACTCTAAAAAGGGTTTTTCAGATATTTCTTTGTCAGAAGTAAAAATCCAATTACTAAAAATTTTATCGTATGTTTTACTGATAGATTTATAATTACCAATATGAGTAAAAACAGCATATTTTTGTTCAGAAATTGTTTTTACTTTAAATTTTTTGTTTAAAATTTCACTTGTATTATTTATAACCAAACAAGCATCATAATTATATATTATACTTTCAGAAATAATAGGCTCATCCCATATTATTCCGAAAGAAATAGCTTCATCAGTATTAATCTTTACTGCTGACGCTTCCGCTAATAAGTTATCCCAAACTTCATCAATTTTATGATGGCAATAATCTCCTTTATATGTTTTATACAATACTTTTTTAGATTCTAATACAGTAATTTTATCTTCAAAAAAAGGCATAATTGTATGTTTTTTATTATTCTTTTTTTGTAATATTTGTTCTTTTTTATTTCGGTAAATGGCAGGGGAAATACCAAAGTGTTTTTTAAATGATTTAGTGTATGATTGTACATCTGAATAGCCAATATTATCAGCAATATTTTTTATTTCATCATTTGTAAATAATAACATTTTTGCGCTATTTTCTACTTTTAATCTTGTAACATAAGCTCCTATAGTTTCGTTATAATGTGCTTTAAAAATACGTTGTAAATTTCTGTATGAAAAGTTAGATAATTCTTCTAAATCTTCTATCAGAATTTTTTGATTGTATTTGGTTCTTAAGTAGGATACTACTTGTTGTAAACGGTTTAAATAATATTCTTTAGTATCCATGTAACAAATATAAAATGAATTTTTAGTGTAACTTTTGTCTTAAATTGACAAACTTTAAGGTACAAAAAAAGCTGTTGATTTCTCAACAGCTTTTTAATAAATAAACCTTTTAATTTAAAACTTATTCTTGATTTTCAATAGCATCTTTTATTTTTCCTTCAAGTTCGTCCATTAATTCAGGATTATCTTTAATTAGGCCTTTAACAGCATCTCTACCCTGGCCTAATTTTGTATCTCCATAGCTAAACCATGAACCACTTTTCTTTATAATTCCGTATTCTACACCAATATCTAAAACCTCACCAACTTTAGAGATTCCTTTACCATACATAATATCAAATTCTGCAATTTGAAATGGTGGTGCTACTTTATTCTTTACTACTTTTACTTTGGTACTGTTACCAATAACTCTATCGCCATCTTTAATTTGTGTTCTACGACGAATATCTAAACGAACAGATGCATAAAATTTTAATGCATTACCACCCGTTGTAGTTTCTGGGTTACCGAACATTACACCAATTTTTTCACGTAACTGGTTAATAAATATAACAGTACATTTTGTTTTACTAATAGTACCTGTTAATTTACGCAATGCTTGCGACATTAAACGGGCATGTAATCCCATTTTAGAATCTCCCATTTCACCTTCAATCTCAGATTTTGGTGTTAATGCTGCAACTGAATCAATTACTACAATATCAATAGCTCCTGAGCGAATTAAATTATCGGCAATTTCTAATGCTTGCTCACCATGATCTGGTTGAGAAATAATTAAATTATCTGTATCTATTCCTAAGCTTTCTGCATAAAAACGATCAAAAGCGTGTTCTGCATCAATAAAAGCTGCAATACCACCTGCTTTTTGCGCTTCTGCAATTGCATGTAATGTTAAGGTTGTTTTACCTGACGATTCTGGTCCGTAAATTTCTATAACTCTTCCACGAGGATATCCACCTACACCTAAAGCTAAATCTAATCCTAAAGATCCTGATGAAATTGCCTCAATATCTTCAACTTGGCTATCTCCTAATTTCATTACAGACCCTTTTCCGTATGTTTTATCTAACTTATCAAGGGTAAGTTGCAATGCTTTTAATTTCGCTTCTTTTTCTTTATCTGCTGCCATAAATCGTTCTAATTATATTAAAAATAAGAGTGGCTAAGTTATGAAAAACTACCTTTATTTTACCATCTTTTTTAGGCTACATTTTGTAATATTGTTTTTTATTAATTTTTACCCAAATGAGTACAACTATTCTTTTAAAAAATGCAAATTGTAACGTTACTATAAGTAAAGGTGAAGTTATTAGTTTTATTGTTGATAAAGAAGAAATTATGCATTGTAAAGATGCACCTGGTTGGAATGCTACGGACATTGAAATGTTTCCTGTAATTGGACCTACAAAAATTAATAATTATAGTATTGAAACACCAAATGGTATTGCTAAGCAAGATCAGCATGGGTTATTAAGAGAACTTGATTATCATCTTATTTCTTCGGATACTACTACGGCTATTTTTGAAAAAAAATATGTAAAAAATACACTAATAAATAATGCTAAATTTCCTAAAAAATCTACGCAAGAAAAGTTGTTTTGGCCTTATGATTTTATTTTTAGAAAAATAATTTCAGTATCAAAAAACACTTTAAAAATAGATTTTGAAATTACTTCAGAAAAAGGAATGCCTTATATGTTAGGGTATCATCCTAGTTTTAAACTAACTGGTTTTGATACTGAAATTATAAAAACGGCAGACAAAGAAATTACTTTAAAAGATATTTTAAATGTAGGATCAGCTGCTTATAAGGTTTTAAATACTGATGAAATCATTTTGATAAAAAATGAATTACCTAACGTAAAAATAACTACCAAAAACTTTAATAATTTTATGTTGTGGACAGAAGTTAACAACATGGTTTGTATAGAACCTATAACTCAATATCCGTTGCTTGAAACTCAAGAATATTCAGAAAAAAATATGAGAATTAGTACTGGTAAAGAGTATTTTTATGTAACTATTAGTACTTTATAAATATGGAACACCGACATTTTATAATTCATAAACCGTATGGTTTTCTTTCGCAGTTTATTAACAATCAAACAAGAAGAAAGAAAAAATTATTAGGAGCGTTAAATTTTAGTTTTCCTGAAGAAACAATGGCAATTGGTCGTTTAGATGTTGCCTCTGAAGGCTTGTTATTTTTAACTACCAATGGTAAAGTAAGTGCACAAGTACGCAGTAAAAAAGTAGAAAAAGAATATTATGTTCAAGTAGATGGTCTTATTACGCAAGAAGCTATAGATAAATTAAAAGAAGGTGTAGAAATTGGTTTTGATGGTAAAAAATATATGACTTTACCCGGAAAAGCTTTTTTAATAGATACTCCTAATTTTGATAATAGATCACAAAAAATTCGTGATGAACGTCATGGACCAACAAGTTGGGTATCAATTATAATAACAGAAGGTAAATTTAGGCAAGTTCGTAAAATGACAGCTGCCGTTGGTTTTCCTACATTACGTTTAGTTAGAGTGCGTATTGGTGATATTTTATTAAATAATATGAAACCTGGTGCTGTAATTGAAGTTACTGAATTGCTATAACTACGCTATTAAGCTCTCACCATTTTAATATGCGGAATTCCGTCTTCTAAATACCCTTCACCTATTTGTTTAAAACCGTGAGATTCGTAAAATTTCTGTAAATAAGTTTGTGCCGAAATCGTAATTATTCTTTCTTCGTAGTTATTAACAATAGCTTGTATTGATGCTTTTATTAAATCGTGTCCATAGCCAAATTTACGTTCGGTATCTTTTACAATTACTCTACCAATACTAGGAGTATCAAAATATTGCTTACTATCAAACAAACGAGTGTACGCTATTATTTTATCATCTTTTAAACCTAAAACATGCAATGCTTTTTGATCTTTAAAATCAATATCTTGATATACACAATCTTGTTCTACCACAAAAACTTCAGAACGTAATTGAAGTATTTCATACAGTTCTGAAGTTGTTAATTCTTTAAAATTTTTTACTTTAAAATCCATTAACAATTATTAGCTATTTTATTAACTCTATCTGCATGACGTCCTCCTTCAAATTCTGTACTTAAAAATAACTTTACAAAACCCAATGCTTGTTGTAATGATATAAAACGAGCCGGAATTGTTAAAATATTAGCATTGTTGTGTTGACGTGTTAATATTACCAATTCATTATTCCAACATAAAGCAGCACGAACACCTTGGTGTTTATTAGCTGTCATTTGAGCACCATTACCACTTCCGCATAAAATAATACCCATTTCAGCTTGTTCAGTTTCTACGGCTTCTGCTGTTGGATGAATAGCATCAGGATAATCCATACTATTAGTATCATTAGTCCCAAAATTAATAACCTTATGTCCTAATTCTTCTAAAAGAGTAATAATTTCGAATTTATACTCGGTACCTGCATGGTCATTTCCGATGGCAATTGTCATAATTTGTTGATTTTAATTTAGTTGTGTGTTACAAAAATACAGATATTCAGGGTTATCAACAGTAATTAACAATGCTTTTTTAAGTATTCTTAATAAGTGATTAGTTTTTAAGTACTTGAGTAATGTTAGTTAATTGTTAAGAAGTAATGGTATATTTTAAAAAGTTTATTTGATTTATTACATTTTTTTTACAATACAAGAACTACTATTACATACACAACTTTTTTTATGAGTTTCTAATAAACATTTATCAACATAAAATTAACCTGTTGTTTACAATGTAAATAAAATTAAGTATTCATAATTAACAGTTAATAGTTGTTTATAAGTTTTGTTAATAACTATGTTTTCTAATTGATTTTAAACATTTTATTAAGCTAATAACATGTTTATTTTATTTAATAACTGATACTCACAAAAATTTAATCATTTATTTATGCCACATATTAACACACTATAATAACAATCATTTCTTTTTTTAAATTTTAAAAATTCTTTATATATAATATTATATATGTTAATAACCTTAAATTTAAAAAAATGGAAGTTTTGAAATTCTTTAAAATTAAGGATGTGTTTATTTAAAAGAATAAATTTCTTTTAAAATAATATATAAAACTAGTGATGTTGATAAATAAGAATAAAATAGAAAAAGTACTTATTATACTGTTCTACTCCCTTTTTTAATAAGGTAGATAGTGTCTTTAGCTTTAACTAAATTTGTAGTAGGTTTTTCATTTAAAGTAGTATTAATACTTATTACGGTAACTATAATACCTGTAACAAATATGAATATAAATAAACCTATTATTTTACGTAAGTTTTTCATTATTAGTAACTTCTTATTATAAAGACGTAATAATTTGTGAAATGTTACAATTTTATTAAGATTTTTTTAACTTTTTAAGAAATTATAAATTGTATAGCTTTTGGTAATATAGTTGCAGTTACTTTTCCGGTACCTATTAATTCCCCATCAGCCTGAATAAACATGGGGTTTTTAAGAGAAGACGGAGTTATTAACAATGTATTAGATAAGTGTGTTTCTACCTTCTTATGATTTACAATTAAGCCGTTATATAATTTTTTAATATTTACAATTAAATCTAAAAGAGATAAATTTTTAGCAATGGTTATATCAAATAGCCCATCTGTAATATCCTTATATTTAGTTAATTGCATTCCTCCTGCTGAATATTTACAAATTCCGAATAAAGTCATTAAGCATTTTGTTTCAATTACTTTATTATTAACTTCAATAGTAAAAGAAGTTTTTTTGTAGAATAATAAACCAGCAATACCACTTAAAAGATAGGCTAAAGGACCGAATCTTTTAAGTGTATTCAACTTATTAACAACATAACCATCATAACCAATTCCTGCAACATTATTAAAGAAAGCAGTAGTATTTGTTAGTTCTAAATAGCCAATATCTTGTAAAATTGTTTTTTGTTGGTAAATTAAATCTATGGCTAATTTTATGTTATTTGGTATGCTACAAGTCTTAATCCAATCGTTTCCTGTACCTAAAGGAATCACTGCCACTGTAATATCAGAAGTTTTTACATATCTTTGCGTCATAATTCCGTTTACTACATGATGTAGTGTACCATCTCCACCAACGGAAATTATATTTCTATAACCTTGTTGAATAGCAGTGTGTACCAATTCAATTTCGTGTTTAGAATACGCTGTAAAAGCATAAGAAAAATCGATATTTCTTTCGTTTAACAATTGCTCAATCTCTTTCCAATTTTTAGAAAGTTTTTTATTTCCTGAAAAAGGATTTGCAATAACAAACCAAGAATTTATCATAAATAATAAAATATAATTAAGCCAAAATACAAAATAGATTGGTAACACTTTTTTAATAAACAAAACCTAAATTTATTTGTACTTTGGTAACAATAAAACAAGCAGAAGATTAATGACTAGAAAGAAAAAAATATACAAGAAAAAAGGTAGAGTAATAAAAGACTTGACCAGAAATATATTTAAAATTTTAAACGAAGACAATTCAAAAACATATAACCATAAGCAGATATCTGCTAAAATGGGAATTTCTGATACCGATGGTAAATCGCAAGTACTTAAAAAATTAGCAGAACTTATCGGAAATAAGAAAATTAAAGAAATAGATAGAGGTAAATATAAAATTAATGAAGATCGTAAATACCATATTGGTACGTTAGATTTAACATCTAATGGAAATGGATATTTTATGTCGGATGATTTTGAGAATGATATATTTATTCCATCAATAAATTTAGGAAAAGGATTACATCAAGATACGGTTAAAGCCTATGTTTATCAAAAACGTAGATCTAATAAATACGAAGCTGAAGTAGTAGAAATTATCGAACGTAAAAAAAATGAGTTTGTTGGTGTTTTACAGATGAATAAAAATTTTGGATTTGTAATACCAGATAGCCAAAAAATGTCTGCGGATTTATTTATTGCTCAAAACAAAATAAATGGCGCAAAAGATGGCGATAAAGTGGTTGTGCAAATGATCGATTGGCCAGAAAATTCTAAAAATCCGTTTGGTAAAATAACGCAAGTTTTAGGAAAACCTGGTGAGCATGAAACCGAAATACATTCTATTTTACTAGAATATGGTTTACCATACGAATTTGATGAAGCAGTAGAAAAAGAAGCAGAGAATTTACCAATAGAAATCACAGAGGAAGAAATTGCCAAACGTCGTGATATGCGTAAAGATTTAACCTTTACAATAGATCCGAAGGATGCAAAAGATTTTGATGATGCATTGTCATTTACAAAATTAGAAAATGGGAATTACGAAATAGGAATTCACATTGCTGATGTTTCTCATTATTTACAACCAAAAACTATTTTAGATGATGAAGCATATGATCGCGCAACATCTGTTTATTTAGTAGACAGAGTAGTACCAATGTTACCTGAAATGTTAAGTAACGGAGTTTGTTCTTTACGACCAAATGAAGAAAAATTAACTTTTTCTGCTGTTTTTGAAATCAACGAAAAAACGCAAATTGTAAATCAATGGTTTGGTAGAACTGTTACCTATTCAGATCAACGTTTTGCCTATGAAGAAGCACAATCAATCATAGAAAATTGTACACTTTCTGATACTGTTGAGCCGTATACAATGCCGCTTGATATTTCTATTATAGATAAAGAATATGAAGTAACACCAGAAATTGTAGAAGCTACTTTAAAACTAGATCAATTGGCTAAAAAATTGCGTAAAAAGCGTATGAAAGCTGGTGCAATATCTTTTGATAGAGTTGAAGTGAAGTTTGATTTAGATGAAAAGGCAAATCCTATAGGAGTTTTCTTTAAAGAATCTAAAGATGCTAATAAATTAATTGAAGAATTTATGTTATTAGCAAACCGAAAAGTAGCTGAATTCATAGGTTTTTCTAAAGGAAAAGAAACAAAAAATACATTTATTTACCGTACACACGATGAACCAAATATTGATAAATTAGCTTCTTTACAGAACATTATTAATAAATTTGGTTATAAAATTGATACAGAAACTAAAGAAAAAACATCGCAATCTTTAAATAAGTTATTAGCTGATGTTCAAGGAAAAGGAGAAGCCAATATGGTAGAAACTTTAGCAATCCGTTCTATGAGTAAAGCAGCTTATACCACTCAAAATATTGGGCATTATGGTTTAGCTTTCGATTATTATTCTCACTTTACTTCACCAATTCGTCGTTATCCAGATGTAATGACACACCGTTTATTACAGCATTATTTAGATGGTGGTAAGTCACCTAAAGCAGAAGAATATGAAGTGAAATGTAAACATTCTTCACAAATGGAAGAAATGGCTGCAAAAGCAGAGCGATCTAGCATAAAATATATGCAGATTAAATATATGAAAGACCATCAAGACGAAGAATTTGAAGGTGTAATTTCTGGTGTAACCGAATGGGGAATTTACGTAGAAATTTCTGCCAACAAATGTGAAGGAATGGTTAGAATTAGAGATATAAAAGATGATTACTATATTTTTGATGAAAAGCAATATGCTATTGTTGGTCAATCTTCAAAAAATATAATTCAATTAGGAGATAAAGTTGTTGTTAAAGTTAAAAACACCGATTTAGAACGTAAACATTTAGATTTTCATTTAATTTCGCATTAAAAAAAAATATGAAAACTTGGATTATTAGCGAAAACGAAACTGATAATTATTATTTAATAGCTAAAGAGAATTCTATTTGGTTAACAGAACAACCGAAAATAGCTGATTTAAGTGAACTAGTTGATCAAAAAAAACTATCGAATGTTTCAATACATAGATATTCTAATATTAAAGAATTTATATTCAACGATTCAGATTTTACATTAGAAGTTGAATTTATAGATGATGATACTGAAGATTTAGAACTAAAATTTAAAGCATCGCTAGTTTATGAAAATGTGAAATCTTTTTTAATTGAAAATTTAAAAGAAATTGTAGTTAAAAATTATTCACTTATCAAACAATTAAAACCAACATCTATAGCTATTTTAGTAATAAGTGCTTTAACCTTTTTTTTGTATAAAATTGCTATTAGTTTACAGAGCGGAGAGGAAATTAGAGCTACTGGAAGAAAAGGATTTATCAAAAAAATACTTGTTGCTATTGCCGATTTTTTAGGACCAATAGGTACTTTAACAACTGGAGGAATATTATTATCTCTTTTATTGTTTGGTTTTATCAATACTATACGCAAGCCAAAGCAAGGAAAAGTTATTAAAATAAATAAGAATACAGAATTAATATTTTAATTTGTCACAATAAATTTTTGATATTCGTCTTTATAGTATTGGTATTATTTTTGATTATACCTTTTAATTAATAAAATTAAAAATGAAAAAATTAGTGTTTATATGTTTGTTTTTGATGCCTATTGTAGCATCTGCTCAAACAACCTTAACAAAACAATTAGGAGAATTCTCTACAGTTAAAGTATACAATGGTATCGATTTAGAATTGGTTAAATCAGACGAAAATAAAATTATTGTTACTGGCGAAAAAACAGATAAAGTAAGTATTAAAAATAAAAACAATACTTTAAAAATAGCTTTAAATTTCCCTGAAACTACAGCAGATGGTAAAGTGAAAATTACGCTTTATTATGCATCGTTATTAGAAACTATTGATGCTAATGAAGGTGCTACTATAACTGGTAAAAAAATTGAACAATCACAAATTGAAATTAAAGCCCAAGAAGGCGCCTTTATCAATATGGTTGTAGATGTTAAGCATCTTATGGTAAAAAGTGTATCAGGTGCTGTTATTAAGCTTTCAGGTACAACAAAGAATCAAACTGTAGAAGCTAATTTAGGAGGAATTTATCACGGGTACAATTTAATTGTAAGTGATTTAAATTATGTACGTGCAGGCTCAGGATCTAAAGTAGAAGTGCAAGCTGGTGAAACATTAGATGCTAAAGTTTCTTTTGGTGGTTCTATTTTTTACAAAGGAACTCCAGAAGTTTTTAAAGATAAAAAAGTAATTGGTGGAGTAATTGAACAGAGAAGTTAATTTAGTATCTTTGTAGCATTAAAAATTAGAACAAATGAATTCATTAAATATTTTTTTAGCAATACCAGGTGGTGCTTCTATAGCATTGATTGTTGTAGTTGTATTATTATTATTTGGAGGTCGTAAAATACCTGAATTAATGAGAGGTTTAGGAACAGGTATTAAAGAGTTTAAATCTGCTACTAAAGAAGATGAAGAAGAAAATAAAGTAGAAGAAAAGAAATAATCTATTACTTTTTATCATATAAAAATAAAAGCTCGATTTGTTTTATACAAATCGAGCTTTTATTATCTAATTAAGTTTTTTGGGCTTCGGATTCTTCATTGCTTCACCTATTTGGTTACTTGCTGTAAAACTAGCTACCATATCGTTTAACATTTGACTTCCTGCTTGTGGCGAATTTGGTAACAAAATTAAATTACTGTTTGTTTCCTGTCCAATTGATTGTAATGTATCGTAATGCTGAGTTACGACGATTAAAGCAGATGCCTCTTGGCTATTTATACCTACTTTATTTAGTACTTCTACAGATTCTTCTAAACCACGGGCAATCTCTCTACGTTGATCTGCAATTCCTTGTCCTTGTAAACGTTTACTTTCAGCTTCTGCCTTTGCACGTTCTACAATTAAAATACGTTGTGCATCCCCTTCATACTGTGCAGCAGTTTTTTCTCTATCGGCAGCATTAATTCTATTCATTGCTTCTTTTACTTGCGCATCCGGATCAATATCGGTAACTAAGGTTTTAATAATATCATAACCATACGTCATCATTGCTTCATTTAATTCAGATTTTACAGCAATAGCAATATCATCTTTCTTTAAAAACACATCATCTAATATCATCTTAGGCACTTCTGCACGAACAACATCAAATACATAAGAGGTAATCTGATCATGCGGGTAATCTAATTTATAAAAAGCATCTTCTACTTTTTCTTTTATAACTTTATATTGAACAGAAACTTTTAGTTTAACAAATACATTATCTAATGTTTTTGTTTCAATAATTACATCTAATTGCTGAATTTTTAAACTTAATTTTCCAGCAATTCTGTCTACTAAAGGAATCTTTAGATGTAAGCCAGACTGACGAATACTGTGAAATTTACCAAAACGCTCAATAATTGCAGCAGTTTGTTGCTTTACCGTAAAAAATGAAGCAAATAATAATATAAGACCAAAAAAGATAATTGGATAATAATAAATAGGCATAGTTTTTTAATTTTTATAGTTAGTTTGTTGTTAAAGATACAATAATATCTACTTTGTTTATTTGACTCTATTTTTATAAAATGTTACAATTTTTGTTTTTAAAGTTATATTTGCTAAAAATCAATAATATGGAACTTATTCAACAAAATGCAACAGAAATTTTAATTCTACTTTTCTTAATAGTTACTTTCTTACAATCGGGTATTGATAAAGTAACAGATTGGAATGGTAATGTAAATTTTATTAAAGATCATTTTAAAAACTCTCCTTTAAAAAATCTAGTACCACTTTTATTAGTTATTATTTTAGTGATGGAGTTAATTGCAGGTGCTTTTATGTTTATCGGAGTATTTAATTTAATAACTACTGGTGATACAGCATTATCTTTATTAGGAGTTCAAATTGCAGCATTATCATTAATCTTTTTACTAATAGGTCAACGCTTAGCGAAAGATTATGCAGGTGCTATGACATTAGCTGTTTACTTTCTGATTACCATTGCTGGTATGTACCTTTTAAACAGCTAGTAATTCTTACAAATTATATGAGCTAAGATTCAGATGGTATCAGTTAAATGTATTTTATCAATCGATATATATTTGTATTGAATTTAAAAATAAACTTATATGAAGATTAAAATAATGTTACTAGTATTAGTGATTACAGCTACTACGCAGGCTCAAAATTTTGGAATTAAAGGTGGTTTAAACTTATCTAACCTAACAAATTTTGATAAATCATTTGAAGATGAAGTAGAATCAGAAAGTATTAGAACATCTTTTCATATTGGTATTTATAATGAAATTAAGGTTACAGATCGTTTTAGCATACAACCAGAGGTTGTGTATTCATCACAAGGTGTAAACAATGAAGCTAACGGAATTGATGGTAAAGTTCAGTTAGATTATATTAATATACCAGTGATGCTAAAATTTTATTTAGCAGATTCATTCTATCTAGAAGCTGGTCCACAAATTGGATTTTTAGTAAATGATGAAATAGAAGTTGGTGCTATAAATTTTTCTGATAATGAAGATGTTTTTAATAAAGTAGATTATTCTTTAGATCTAGGTTTAGGTTTTAAAATATCAGAAAATGTTTCTTTAAATGCTAGATATGGTTTTGGACTTAACGGTGTTTTTGATAGCTCAGATAACTACGAAGATAACAATCCTAAAAATAGTGTATTTGCTGCTTCTATAGCATTTGGACTTTAATAAATTTTAATTATTGTATTATATTTTAATATAATTTTTACTGATAAAAAACCTCTTAAAATATTCATTTTAAGAGGTTTTTTTTATTTTGTAATGTAATCGTGTGTTTTGTAGTTTTAAATCGATTAAAATGATGTTAAAAATCATTTTAAATGTTTTTTATGATATAAATCAAGGAAGAATATTCACCATTTCCTTTTGCTTTTATATTTGATCTTAAACCAGTAAGAAAAGCATGAATTGGCCTTGATTTTTTTGATTTGTATTTTTCTGATAAAAGCGAAACATAAAAAGCATCAAACTTCATTGGTAATATTTTTTCTACGTTCATTTCAATATCAGAAAATAATTTTTTTATAGACGTTTTAGAAAAATGCCACAAATGTCTTGGTACATCATAAGCTGCCCAAAATTCTTTATAACGGTTTGCATCATAACTTTTAAAATTAGGAACTGCAATTATTAAAACACCATTTGGTTTTAGTAATTTTTTTAATTGATGCGTATATTCTATTAAATTGGGTACATGTTCTAGAACATGCCAAAGTGTAATTACATCAAATTGTTTTCCTTCATAGTCAGAAATATCATTTTTAAGATTGATGTTTTTTTCTTCAGCAAATTTTCTTGCTTTATCAGAAGGTTCTATTCCATTAACTTTCCAATCATTATTTTTACATACTTTTAAAAAATCGCCTGTCCCCGCTCCTACATCCAAAATGGTTTTATCTTTTATATTAAAAGAATTTATCAATTTCAGTTTTTGATTTAAGGTATGGTTTTTTACTAATTGATATACGCGGTCAAAAAGTGTTTTCTTACTATCGGTATGAGATATGTATGAATCGCTCGCATAATAACTTTCTAAATTAACCGGCACAGGTGAAGTAACAAGCATATCATATTCCTTATTATGCATTACTTCATAACTCTCATCAGAAACAGTATAATCTATACAGTTTAATAACGGAGTTAGATTTTTGTAAAGTGCTTTTTCTGTATTCAATTTCTTTTTCTTTTTATGATGTTCCATGTGGAACATGCTATAATGTTATTGCAAAATTACGTAAAAAAGAAAAACGTTCCACATGGAACGTTTTTCTTTTTATTATTAAATTGATATTGTTATCTACCCATATAAACTAAAAGTACAGAAATATCACTTGGCGAAACACCGCTTATTCTGCTTGCTTGAGATATTGAAGTAGGTTGAATACTTACTAATTTTTCTCTTGCTTCAATCGATAATGAATGTACTTTATCATAATCGAAATTTGCAGGTATTACAACTTTCTCTAATCTATTTAGTTTATCAGCATTGTTCTTTTCTTTATCTATATATCCCGAATATTTTAAATGAATTTCTGTCTGTTCTATTACATCAGCATTCATTTCGTTTTCTTTAATATAGTTATGTAATTTTTCAATACTATTAAAATCATTTAAACTTAATTGAGGACGTGTTGCTATCTTTATTAATTTCATTGTTTGATTAACAACCGATAATCCCTTATCTTCTAAAATCGGATTTATATCTTCTTTCTTTACACTTAAGTTTGTAATAAAGTGAATCAATTTATCTGTCTTCTCTTTCTTCTCTAATACTCTCTCTAATCTTTCATCAGAAGCTAATCCTAATTTATGACCGATTGGGGTTAATCTTAAATCGGCATTATCTTGTCTTAATAAAGTTCTGTATTCAGCACGAGAAGTAAACATTCTATATGGTTCTTCTGTTCCTTTGGTAATTAAGTCATCAATTAAAACACCAATATAAGCTTCACTCCTTTTTAATATAAAAGGTTCTTTATTCTGCGTTTTTAACGCTGCATTTACACCAGCCATTAAACCTTGTGCAGCTGCTTCTTCATAACCTGTTGTTCCGTTAATTTGACCAGCGAAGAATAAATTCTCGATTAACTTAGTTTCTAAACTATGTTTTAATTGTGTTGGCTGAAAGAAATCATATTCAATTGCATATCCAAAACGTAAGAATTTTACATTTTCAAATCCAGGAATATGACGAATTGCTTCGTCTTGTATATCTTCTGGCATAGAAGTAGAAAATCCGTTTACATAAATTTCAACGGTATTCCATCCTTCTGGTTCAACAAAAACTTGATGACGATCTTTGTCTGCAAAACGATCAATCTTATCTTCTACTGACGGACAATAACGTGGTCCGGTAGATTTAATTCTACCATTAAACATTGGTGAACGATCAAAACCGGCACGTAGAACATCGTGTACTTTTTGATTTGTATGAGTTAAATAACAAGAACGTTGTTCTACAAGTTTTTCGGTAATTGGTAAATAAGAAAACTTTTCTGGGTTTTCATCACCAGGTTGTTCAGTCATCTTAGAGAAATCTAAAGAACGAGCATCAACTCTTGGAGGAGTTCCTGTTTTCATTCTTCCTGATTCAAATCCTTTAGCAATTAAATCTTCCGTTATTCCTGTTGATGCTCCCTCACCTGCTCTACCACCACCAAATGTTTTTTCACCTATGTGAATCAATCCATTTAAAAAAGTACCTGCTGTAATAATAACAGTCTTAGCTTTTATTTCTAATCCTAAAGCTGTTTTTACACCAACGATTTTATTGTCATCAAAAATTAATCCGTTAACAGAGTCCTGATAAAAATCTAAATTATCAGTTTTCTCTAACATATTTCTCCAGCACTCTGCAAATTGCATTCTGTCTGACTGTGCTCTCGGACTCCACATTGCAGGTCCTTTAGATTTATTAAGCATCTTAAACTGAATAGCAGTCTTGTCGGTTACAATAGCACTGTAACCACCTAATGCATCAATTTCACGAACTATTTGTCCCTTAGCAATACCACCCATTGCCGGATTACAACTCATTTGAGCTATATTCTGAAGGTTCATTGTTATTAATAATGTATGTGCACCCATGTTGGCACTTGCTGCTGCAGCTTCACTACCAGCGTGTCCACCACCTACTACAATTACATCGTATGTTGTATTAAATAAACTCATTTTTATATGCTGTTCCACGTGGAACGATTTTAGTTTTCGTTTAAAATTTTTAAAGAATCGTTTTCTTTACTACCCATTATTTGTTTCTCTTCATCAGTTTTATCCTTGTATTTCATGTAATGTAAAACACCATGAATAATAACTCGATGCAGTTCGTTTTCAAATAAAACATTAAACTCTTTTGCATTTTCTTTTACTCGTTCGATAGAAATAAAGATGTCTCCTCCTACTAACTTACCTAACGTATAATCAAAACTAATGATGTCGGTTAAGGTGTCGTGTTGTAAAAATTCAACGTTCATTTTATGTAAATAAGTGTCATCACAAAATACATAGTTGATTTCTCCTAATTCAAATTCTTCTTTCTCTATACAGTTCTGAATCCACTTAGAAGTTTTATCTTCATTTTCTAATTGAAATTCGGTTTCGTAATTAAATACAATCATTCTTTAATTTATGTTGTAATAAAAATAATTTAAATCTATTACTTGTTGTTTTTAGGAAGGTTAAAATACTCTTGAACCTTCTTTTTATAATCAGGGCGCAAAGGTAATGATTGTCTGTTTAATATCTCTGTTTGGTTATAGAACAACTTCTTAAACTTTAATTCCTTAGCCCTTTCTTTATTATACTCTTGTAAATTGGTATTTGATTTACGTTTTTTATCACGATTTTGTTCGAATGTAGCCTTCTCTAATTTTAGCAATTCATAGTTTAATTGTTGCATTCGGTTAATGCTTTGCTGAGTAAAACCTTTTTCTAAAATATCGTTCTCTAATTGTTCCATTTCCTTAAGCGCTTTTTTGGCTTTACCATTACCGCTTTTGCCTTGACCAATGGCATCTTCTAATTGCTGTCTTAATTCCGATTGTTGTTTATATATTTCATACAAGTCACCATTTAAACCTTCTCCTTGCTCACCGCTCTCACCTTCTTTTTTTCCTTTCTCCCCACCTTTTTTACCGTCTTTTCCATCTTTAGGTTTACCGCCTTCTTTCTTCTGTATACCCTCTTGCATCTTCTTCATTAAATCACTTTGCTTTTTAATAATGTCTGGCAAGCTAAAAGATTTCCCTTTTCCTTTCCCTTTTCCGCTACCAGGTTTTGGGTTTTGCATAGCATCTAGCGTATTGCTTAACATATCTGCTAAAGTGTTTGCAGATGTCATTATATAACGCTGATTTGTTATTCCGTTTTGAAATTTATTATCGGCAAAATTCTCTAAAGATTCACTTAAATTGTAATGTGCTAACGAAAGTTGTTCTTGTACTTTAGATGATATTTTAGGGTTTTTCATTGATAAAACAAATAAGCTATCGTCTATATGTTCAAAATAACTCTTAAGTAAATATTGCTTTTGTAGGTTTTTACCAAAGTTTGGATGTGATGAATTGGTTGATGAAAACACATTCATTAATGCTTCTTGATCAAAAGAAAATGTAATTAAGTTTTCTAAAACCTGGCGCAAACCTTCCATGTTTTCTTCCTCCATATCAGCACTCATTTCTTGCATGGAGTCTTGCATCTTCTGACTCATCTCTTGCATTTTTTTCGCTGCTTTTTTCTGATTTTCTTTTGATTCAGATTGCTTTTTGTTTGCTATATTTTCTTCTGCTTTGTTAAGTTCTTTTTGGGTTTCATCAGATAACTTTTCCATTGAAGGCATTTCCATCGGAGATTTTAATTTTTTATTATCTTTTTTTAACTCATTAAGTTCTTCTTTAGCTTCCTTAAACTCTTTATTTATTGCCTTTTGTTCGTCGTTTGTTGCCTCCTTTTTTGATAATTCATCTTGTTTTTTTGACAACTCGTTTAAATTATCCGCTACTTTTTGCATTTTCTGTTCAACATAAAAACGCTTAGTCATTTCTAATATACGTTCTAAACTTCTTTCCTGTTGTTTGTTTTGTTCAGCTAGTTCTTTTGTCTTTTTTATTAAATCTTCCCTGTTAAGTTTCTCAGCTAATTTTTTTAGTTCATCTAATATTTTCTGTTGCTTATCTAGCTTTTTAAGTTCTTCTATTCGCTGTTTTAATGCTTCTTTTTTCTCTTGTAAGCTTTCGTTTTTTTCTTTCTTCTCAGTAAAATTGTTTTGCAAATTTTCGGTTTGACGTTGCATCATTTGCTTATACTGATCTTGTCTTTTAATTAAATTCTTAATTTTTTTCTGATCATTCCAATTAACATTTTTCTTATTTTGTAGCTCAAATTGAATTTTCTCCAATTCTTTTTTACTTCGTTCTTGTTTATGTAATGAGTTTTCTAAGTTATCAATATAATTACGTTGTTCTTGTAAAAGCTCCTGCTCTATCTCATTGGTTGTTTTCTGTCGATAAGAAAATTTCTGACTCTTTATTTTTTTATTTCCGTTTACCGCATCGTTATCAAATACCTGAAAATATAGTTCATAATCAACTCCTTTTTTAAGATCTAAATCCCCAGGAAACTCAAAGAAAAAAGTTTGAATATTATTCTTATTTATAGCAATCTTTTTTGAATCTAAAGCAGCACCAGTATTTTTATCGTAGTAAACCAACTCTAATTTATTAAAACCATAATCATCAGAAATTTGTCCAACAAACTGTGCATTTCCTCTTGCAATACTATCTATATTAGAATTTACATTTATTAAAGGATGCTCATCCGTAATAACCGCTATAGAAAATTGTAGCTGTTCGTAATCTTTTAAACTACTGTTAGAAGTGGTAATTTTATAATTAGTAGCTTTTTTAACCTGCTTTTTAAGTTGAAATTCATCAGTTTTAGTATTGATAAAATTATAACGTTTTTCATTTAATACTAAGTTAACACTATCTGTTTCAGTTGTTTTAACTTGCCATTCTACAATTGTTCCTTGTGGAACATTTAGGTTTCCGGTATTATTTATAGTCTCGTTTTTCTTTTTAGTATAACTAGGATACTTTAAATTCAATGAAATATTTTGAATAGAAGGTGTTTTTATAACAGCTAAATTAAAGGCTATAGATTCTATACCGTTTGCACTAGCGTAAAAATTAATAGGTTCTTGTACTTCAATAAATGTATATGAAAACAAACCATTGCCTTCATTTTTTAAAAAATATTGTTGTTTATTAAAATGAATTTTTGCATTTTCGGGAATAATTTCTCCCGTTGTTTGCATATAAATTGTAATATCTTTTCCTTTAATAACGGTTAAATCGGTGGTTGTTAAATTAAAATAAAACGGTGCAGGAGCTTTATAAGCAACCGTATGATTTACTACACGATTAAAACTATCGGATAGCTTTTGTGTTGTTCCTGTTACAAATGATAATAGCCAAATAAAAACCGGAATCACAGCGTATTTTAAGTATTTAATATTGCTGTTAAAATTAACTGCTTTGTTAAATGAGATTGGCTGAATCTCATTCGATTTTTGTTCTATACTAGCTAATAATAAATCAGATTGATTACTATTTTGCTTTAATTGTAATATGTTTAAAAGCTTATCCTTTACCTCTGGAAAATGATTTCCAATAATTTTAGAAGACTCTTCAAAAGAAATTCCTCGTTGTAAGCCTATAATTTTAAAAACAGGAAAGCATATAAAACGGAAAAACAAAAATAATTCAACAACTAAAAACAACCAAAATAATAAAGTTCGGGCAGTAGGTTTAAGCCATAAAAAATATTCTATAAATAAGGTAAAAAACAAGTATAAAACACCTAATGAAATAAATAAAATAACACCTTTTATCAATTCATTTGTGTAGTATTTTTTACTAAACAGTTGTAACTTTTTTTCTATTTTGCTAAAATTCTCCATATCAGTCTATAAAAATACTATATTTAAAAGTAAGTTTAAGTTAAAGGTTTCTGTAAGATTCATTTATTTTTAACTACTAAACAGTTGAAATTTCATTTTAAACTTTACTAATAACTATTTATCGGATGAAAAAACTAACTACTTTACTACTATTATTTATTTCTTTTAACCTTTTTTCTCAAAGTCCGTGGACTAAAAAGAAGAACGAAACCTATGTGCAATTATCATATACATCGATTTCTAATTATGATAAACTATTTGGAAGTCCAGAAATAAATCTAAGTCAAAAAATTTCAGATAACACACTACAATTATATACCGAATACGGTATATCAGACAAAACAACTTTAGTTTTAAATTTTCCGTTTAAACTAACATCATCAAATGCAACATCAGCACCAAGTAATAATTCATTAGGTAACCTTCAATTCGGAATAAAACATAACTTTAGTAATAAAAAATGGTTGTTAACAGGGCAATTAAATGTTGAGGCCAATACAGGTAATTATGATGCGGTAACAGGTTTACGAACAGGTTATGATGCTTGGAGTTTTACACCATTATTTATTGCTGGTAGAGGTTTTAATAATTGGTACGTACAAGCTTTTACAGGTTTTGATATTCGCACAAACGATTATAGTAGCAATTATAAATTAGGTGGTGAGATTGGTTACAAAACATTAAACTGGCTTTGGATTGCTGGTTTTTTAGATGGTGTAGCATCTTTAGATAATGGAGATATTGTATTACCATCAGAAAATTTAAACACAGGTTTGTATGTTAATAACCAAAGTTATGCAGCCTTCGGATTAAAATTAATAGGAGAAGTTAATGCTAATTTTGGAGCAAACGTTGCTTTTGGTGGAGCTTTTGCAGGTAGAAATGTTGCACAAGCACCAGCAATTAGTTTTGGTTTATATCACAAGTTTTAAACTATCATATACTATATTTAATTACAAAGAGAAGCTTTTATAAAAGCTTCTCTTTTTTCTTTTATCTAATTTCTATTCTCTTTTTATTAAAACTATCTTTGCGCTTTCAAATTAATAAAAAATGACTGACAACGTAAGAGTACGCTTTGCTCCTAGCCCAACAGGACCTTTACATATTGGTGGTGTAAGAACTGCTTTATTCAATTACTTATTTGCTAAAAAATATAACGGAACTTTTGTGTTACGTATAGAAGATACCGACCAAACTCGTTATGTAGCAAATGCTGAACAATATATAATTGATGCTTTAAAATGGTGTAATATTCCTTTTGATGAAGGACCAGGAAATAATGAGAAGTTCGGACCATACCGTCAGTCAGAACGTAAAGAATTGTATAAAAAATATGCAATTGAATTAATTGAAAAAGGCTGGGCTTATTATGCTTTTGATACAGCAGATGCATTAGATGCACAAAGAAAGAATGATGAAGAAAACGGAAAAACGTTTATTTATAATTGGCACAATCGTGCTACGTTAGATAATTCATTGAATCTTTCTGATGACGAAATAAAAAATAAATTAGCATCAGGTACAAAATATGTTGTACGTTTTAAAACCCCGCAAGATGAAACCTTGTTATTACAAGACGAAATCCGTGGAACGATTAAAATTGATACTAATACGTTAGATGATAAAGTATTATTTAAGTCAGACGGAATGCCAACGTATCATTTAGCAAATATTGTTGATGATCATTTAATGGAAATAAGCCATGTTATTCGTGGTGAAGAATGGTTACCTTCTCTCCCACTTCACACTTTATTATATCGTGCATTTGATTGGGAAGCTCCAAAATTTGCACATTTACCATTAATTTTAAAACCAGTAGGTAAAGGAAAATTAAGTAAACGTGATGGCGATAAATTAGGATTTCCTGTATTTCCTTTAGAATATACAAACGAGCAAACAGGTGATGTTTCTCGTGGGTATAAAGAAGATGGTTATTTTAACGATGCATTTATAAATATGTTAGCTTTATTAGGATGGAATCCTGGTACGGAACAAGAAATATTCTCTTTAGAAGGTTTGGTTGAAGCTTTCGATTTAAGTAGAGTTAGTAAATCTGGCGCTAAGTTTAGTCCAGATAAAACAAACTGGTTTAATCAACAATACTTACAACAGAAATCAAATAAAGAATTAACGGAATTATATACTGTTATTCTAAATGAAAAAGGAATCAATACAGATGCAGTTTTTACTGAAAAAGTAGTTTCATTAATAAAAGAGAGAGCTACGTTTGTTGCTGATTTTTGGGATTTATCAAGTTTTTTCTTTGTGAATCCTTCAGAATATGACGAAAAAGCATCAAAAAAACAATGGAAAGATACTACTGGCGAGTTAATGCAAGAATTAACCACAGTTATCGATAAGATTGAAGATTTTACGATAGAAAATGCTCAAACTGATATTAAAGGTTGGATAACGGCTAAAGAAATTGGTTTTGGTAAAGTAATGCAACCATTACGTTTAAGTCTTGTAGGTAAATTAGCAGGACCTGATTTGTTTGATATTATGACAATGATTGGTAAAGAGAATACACTACAACGAATTAACAACGCGATTGCGAAATTATCATAAAAACAAAAATCCCGCTTTATTAAAGCGGGATTTTTGTTTTATATACTATTATTTTTAAAACTGATTATAATAACAAGAAGAAGAGTTTCCTCCACGATTAACACTTCCGGCATTATTCCAATTTAATTTAAAAACCAACCCTAAAGTTCCTTGAATATGTGAACGCATACTTTCGTAACTTTCAAGAGAGTGTTTATAATATATTTGTGGGTTTATCCCTATTTTATCAGTTAACCAATAAATACCCCCAGCACCTATATTAGCAGTAGGCGTCATTTTGCGTTCAGAATCAACAATACTAGCACCTACAAATACATACGGACTAAATTTATCTAACACTGCATTAAAGTTATAACGCAACGAACCATCCATAGAAAAATAGTTAACAGAATTACTAATCACACCAATGTCATTAATTGTATTAAAAGACATTGCTCCGTCAATAGATAAACGTTCACCAATTGGCATTGTTATACTAATAACAGGTGTTTGAAAAAGATACTGATCTCCAATAAATGCAACATCACTCTCATTAAACTTAGTAACTCCCATTCCAATTCCTATTTGCCAAGAATCATTTAAATTTTGTGAAAATAAATTTATCGAGCAAAAAAGGATTGTAATTAGTAAAATTTTATTTTTCATAAGTGGGAGCGTTTATAATAATAACTTGATTAACTGCAATTTAGTATAGGTATTTTAAATAGCATTTACTTTTTTAATTGCAATTGTAAATGTATCCAAATCATTGTCGTTCATAACTAGGTGAACAGCTTCATCACAAACTTTCTCTACATTATCTGAAGAAAAATTTAAGGCAATGGCAGTTTTTTGCATTAATTTTATTTGTGCCATATCTATATGTTCATCAGCAAAAACCATTTTAGTTAAACGGTATAAACGCTCAATACGTTCGTCGTAACTTGCAGGTGGATTAACTGGAAACTTTTCTGGATTTTTTAAAATGATTGCATATTCCGTTTCATCAATATGTAATCTTTTTGCAGCCCTATCTAATAACTTTTGTTCACCTTCAGCAATAATACCATCTGACTTAGCAATTTTTACAACGCTGGCAAATTGCCCAATTTCTTGTTTGTGTTTTCCACTTGAATATAAATCTGATATTGACATTTTTTATGTTTTAATAATTAAAAATAACCTTTACTCTTTTATAGGGCAAAGATGAAAAAAAAGTTACGATAAACCTTTTACGAAAGTTAAGAAATAAAGATAAAACTTACTATTATTTTTTTTTATAATTTTAAGTGTTTATATAATTAATATCAATTAAAAACAGCGTCAGATAAACGGTTTTAATACATTAAAAAAAACAACCTTACGGATCGCTTGGATGAGACATAAAGAGCTGTTAAAACATGATTTAAACATGTAATTTTAACATGAAGTTAATAAATATGGAAATTCATAAAACAATAAAATTATTTTTTAATTTATGTGTAGTTTTAGAAATGAAAAACTGAAAAAGTAATGGTTTACTATTCCTAGTCTTTATTTTTACAAATTATAAATGATAAAGTTTTTACCTTCTTAATTTATAAGTTGCTTTTAAGTTTTAAAAACATATTAAATGAAAATACTTCATACTGCCGATTGGCATTTAGGTCATAGATTACATGAACAATCACAATTAGAAGAACAAACCTTGTTTTTAAATTGGATTGAAAACTATATTATCGATCAAAAAATTGATGTATTATTAATTTCAGGAGATATATTTGATACCGGTTCACCATCTAACCAAAGTTTAGAGATGTATTACAGCTTTTTGGTAAAATTAAAAGTAACCAGTTGTAAATCTATTATTATTACTGGCGGTAATCACGATTCTCCAGGAACTTTAAATGCACCAAAACATATATTAGATGCATTGTCTATAAAAGTTGTTGGTAAAGCAACAGAAAACATTGAAGATGAAGTTTTCGAAATTGATATAAATGATGAAAAAATTATCGTTGGTGCAGTACCCTATTTGCGTGATGGAGATATTAGAAGAGCCGTAGCAGGAGAATCTTTTAATGAGCTTACAGATAAGTATAAAACAGCTTTAATTAACCATTATCAGTTAGTTGCAGCACAATGCGAATTAATAAATACAAGCAATGCACCCGTTATTGCAATGGGACATTTATTTGCAACAGGTGGTTCGGTTTCTGATAGTGAACAAAATATTTATGTTGGTACTTTAGGACATATTGGTGCAGCAGATTTCCCTACATATTTTAATTACATCGCTTTGGGGCATTTACATAGACCACAAATAATTGGTGGAAATGACAAAGTAAGATACTCTGGTTCTCCAAATATTTTAAGTTTTAGTGAAATTAACTACGATAAAAAAGTACTGGTTTTAACTACCAAAAACAATGAAATAAATGCTATTGAAGATGTTTTGGTTCCACGTTTTAGAGAGTTTTATAAATTAACGGGAACCATGACCGAATGTATTGATGGGTTTTCGAGTATTACTTCTAATCCTTATAAATTAACACCTTGGCTAGAAATTGTTTTAAATGAAAATAACACCATAAATACAGAAGAGCTAAAAACAGCTGCTGAAAAATATTGCTTCGAAATATTAAAAACCTCTTTAAAAAAACAACGAAAAACACAAGGAATTGAAGAATTGCTAGAAAATACAAAATCGATTAAAGAATTATTACCAACCGAAGTTTTTAGGTTAAAATGCGAAGAAATGGATTTTGATTTAAAGGAAAATCCGGAAGTTTGGGATGCCTTTAATGAAGTATTACAAGTTGTTAAAAATCAATAATTATATATTGATATGAAAATATTAAAAATAGAATTACAAAATATAAATTCTTTAAAATCAGATGCACCTATTGTAATCGATTTTGAAAATGAGCAATTTAAGGATGTTGGTTTATTTGCCATTACAGGTTCTACTGGTGCAGGAAAAACGACTATTTTAGACGCTATAACGATTGCATTATATCATAATGTTCCACGTTTTAGTGGTACAAAAGGTTCGTTGATAGATGTGGTAAGTCACAGTGCAAATGATGCTTTTAGTAGAGTTACTTTCGAAAACAATAATTTTATTTATGAAGCTTTTTGGGGAATTAGAATTGCTGATAAATTAGGAAAAAAATATAAGAATGCCAAAGAAGAAGTAAGTTTAAAAAACTTAACGAACGATGTTATTATTGCCACTCAAAAACGAGCTTTAATTATAGAAGTTAATAAGGTAACTCAATTAGATTATAATCAGTTTTTACGATCTGTAATGCTGGCTCAAGGTGATTTTGCGTCGTTTTTATCGGCTAAAGGGCCAGATAAAGGTAAATTATTAGAGCAAATTACGGGTGAAGAAATTTATAAAAAAATTGGCCAAGGTGTTTTAGATAGAAAATCGAAAGAAGAAAAAAAATTAAAAGATATTCAAGCTAAAATTAATGCCGATGATGTTTTATCAACAGAAGAAAAAACAGCGCTAAAACAAAAAGATACGGCACTTACTTCGGATATTAATACGATCGAAAAAGAGTTAAAAGCTACGCAAGCTATAGCAGATTGGTATGTTCAGTTTGATAAATTAACTAAAGAGGCCAAAGAGTATGAGGAAGCTGTTAAAAGCATTGATCTTTATATAAAAAAGCATCAAACAGAACTAGATGCTTTGGCTTTAAATGAAAAAGCAGCACCGTTTAAAGAACTTATTCAGGATTTAAATAGAACAGAAAAAGAACAACTTAAAAAAATAGCAACATTAAAAAATATTGATAACCAATTAGCACAACTAAAACCAACAATTGATGGTTTAGAAAAATTGGTTTTCACAGAAAAATTGCTGTTTGAAAAAGCAAATAAAGAATTTTCGGAATGGCTGCCAAAGTTCGAATTCATAACAAAACTAGACGGACAATTAAAAAATGAAGTAGCTCAAAAAGAAAAAAATACGCAACAACTTAAAGGATTAACCGAACAAGTAGAGCGTTTAAAAGAAGAAGAAAAAAGCATACTAAAAGAAATTACAGTAACGACGGTTAAAGTAGAAGAAATAGCTTTGTTTTTAAATGAAAACAAGTTTTTAAAAGAGGTTGCTGATAAAATTTCTAATTGGACACAAGAATTAACAACCTTAAAAGCTAGTAAACAATCTTTAAAGGAAGATGCAGATTTTGTAGCGCTTAAAAAGAAAGAAGTTCTAAAAAACACGCATCTTTTAACTACTGATGTTGAATTATTGGCCAAAAAATCAACAGAAATTGCAACGGTAGAAAAAGAATATGTTCGCATTTCAGATGAATTAGTGAAAAAAGATTTTCAGCAACTTTTAAAGAATAAAGAAGAGTTACTGATACAAAAAGACAATTGGGAACAGTTTAAAAATATTTCTGAACAAACCCTTAAAACCAAAGCTGCACAAACGGAAATAGAAGCCGAGCAACACAAATTAGTAAACGCTTCGAAATTAATAGAAGAAGAGTTGAAGTTGGTGAAAATAGCTTTTGAAAATCAAGAAAAAGCAGTTAGTGATGCTTCAAAAATTTTAGATTTAGAAAAAAGCATTGCAAATTACGAAAGTGATCGCTTGCGATTAAAATCAGGAGAACCTTGTGGTTTATGCGGATCTAAAGAACATCCGTTTGTAGATAATTCCAAAATAAATGAGGTTTCTAAAGCCGAATTAGAATTTAATTCAAGAACAACAAAACTACAGGAACTTTCAAGTTCTAAGAGTAGTTTAGAGGTGAAAAAAGCACAAACAATAACTGCAATTGACGGATTAAGTAAACAAAGAAAAGCGATTGTTTTATCGCTTGAAGATTTTAAATTATCAGCAAGTAAAATTAATATTCAGGGTGAATTAACCGATGTTGATAAAATAAAATCAACGTTAAAATCAACTTCAGAAGCGTTGATAGTTTTAAACAAAAACATAGAAATTGCTCAAAAATTACAAACAGCAAAAAATGAAGCTTCAGAGAAAATAAATATTTTAAAAGAAGGTTTAGGTACGTTAACAACATCGGTTGCTACCCAAAAAGAGCATATTAAAAACAGCACTACCGAGATTGAAACTAAAGAGCAAGCAATAGCGCGTTTAAATACAACTTGTAGTAATATAGAAAATGATTTAAGAATAAAACTAGCAAAATATAAGTATGTATTACCATCTGTTGAAACGATAGATGTTTTTATTCAAAATATAGAAGCATCTATTAGTAATTACAATAAAGAAGCTCAAGTTTTAAATACACTAACATCAGCACTTACTGTTTTAAATAATAATTTAAAAAACAATAAAAACCTGCAAGTAAAAGATGGTAAAACTTACCAAGAATACTATAAAAATAAAGAGGGAAATGATGTTAAAATAAAAGATTTTACTACAAAAAGAATCGCTATTTTACCATTAAATGTTACGGTTACTGATAAAAGAGAGCATTTGCAGTTGGTTGTTAATCAACTTACAGAAAAATTAGAAAATCATAAAAAAGATTTACAAAAGCATCTGGACATAAAAACTGAAACGGTAGCTTTAAAAACAAATACAGTTAAAGAACAAACGGAGCTAATTAAAGTTTTAACCAGCTTAACATCAAATTTAACGAGTGATTTAAAACTAAGTGATTTCACTACTAAAGAGGAAATTGAAAAAGCACTATTACCTAAAGAAGATATAGAAAAATACACGCAAAATAAAGAGCGTATTAAAGAAAATAAGATTACTCTTAAAACCAAAAAAGAAAGTAATTTAAAAGCTTTTGAAAACTTAAATAAACAACGAGATTTTGAAATTTCAGTAATAGAAAACAACGCTGTTTTAGAAGATTTATCAATAAAAAATAAAGGATTTTTAACCGAAAAAGGTAAAATAGTTGAAGCTTTTAGAAAAGATCAAGAAATAAGAAATCGAAATAAAGAAGTATCTAAAAAGATAGATGCACAAGCAAAAATTTGCGGTGTTTGGGCTGCATTATTTAAAGTTATAGGAAACTCTAAAGATGCGTTTAATGTGTACGTACAGCGTTTAACCTTAAAACATTTGTTAGATCTTGCCAATGTGCATTTGTATAAGTTGAATAAGCGCTATTCATTAAAAATGGAAGAAGCGTACAAACCTAAAGAAGAACTTAATTTTAATTTAATTGATCATTACCAAACAGATCAAGCAAGGTTGGTAGATACCTCTAGTGGTGGCGAAAAGTTTATTATTAGTTTAGCGCTGGCCTTAGGATTATCTGACTTGGCAAGTAAAAATGTAAAAATAGATTCCTTATTTATTGATGAAGGTTTTGGTACTTTAGATAGCAATACCTTAGAAACGGTAATTTCTACCTTAGAAACTTTACAAGCGCAAGGCAAAATGATCGGAATTATATCGCATGTAGAAAATTTAAAAGAACGTATTCCTACTCAAATTAAAATCACCAAAAAAAGCAACGGAATAAGTGTTGTTGATATCGTATAATAGCATTCAGATAAAGAATAAAACGCACTAAATACAAAGAAATAATACTCGTATATTTGCGTAAATTTTTTAAGGTTGAGCAAGCAAACTATTGTAAATCATTACCAACAATCAGGCAACGTAAAGCAGGTTGTAAATGCACTTCAACAAGAACAACACCATTTTCAAATAGCGAATTTGGTTGGTTCTTCGTTGTCTTTTGTTATTTCTGAAAGTTTTAAAAAAGCTGATAAACCCTATTTGTTAATTTTTAACGATAAGGAAGAAGCGGCCTATTATTTAAACGATTTAGAACAATTATTAGGCGATAAAAACGTGTTATTTTATCCGGGATCTTACCGAAGACCCTATCAGATAGAAGAAACCGATAATGCCAATGTATTGTTGCGTTCTGAGGTTTTAAATCGAATTAATTCGCAAAAAAAACCAGCAATAATTGTTACCTATCCTACTGCCCTATTTGAAAAAGTAGTTACTAAAAAAGACCTCGAAAAAAACACCTTAAAAATTACGGTTGGCGAAAATGTATCTCCCGATTTTGTAAACGAAGTATTGTTCGAATACAATTTTAATCGTGTAGATTTTGTTACCGAACCTGGTGAATTTTCCGTGCGTGGGGGAATAATCGATGTGTTTTCATTTTCTAATGATGAGCCTTATCGAATGGAGTTTTTTGGTGATGAGGTAGATAGTATTCGAACTTTTGATGTAGAAACTCAACTTTCTAAAGAAAAACTGAAGAAAGTTTCTATAATGCCGAATGTAGAAAACAAAACACTTCAAGAAAGTAGAGAGAGCTTCTTAAAATACATCGCTTCTAAAACAGCGATTTTTGTAAAAAACAGCGATATTCTTACCGAAAATTTAGATAAGTTCTATAAAAAAGCAGAGTTATCGTTTAATGAACTATCTACAGATATAAAACACTCAAAACCATCAGAATTATTTTGTGATGGTGCTATAATAAAAGAACAGTTAGCAGATTTTACATTGGTTGAAATGTCATCTCGAGCAAATTCGAGAGATGTCTCGGAAATAAAATTTAACACCCATCCTCAGCCATCTTTTAATAAAAAATTCGATTTGTTAATTCAGAATTTCAATGAATTTTCAGCAAAAGGATTTACCAATTACATATTCTGTTCTAACGATAAACAAGCACAACGATTCCACGATATTTTTGATGATAATGAAGCTGAGGTTTCTTATGAAACTATTGTGTTTCCGTTATATCAGGGATTTGTTGATTTAGAAAATAAAATTGTTTGTTATACCGATCATCAAATATTTGAGCGTTATTATAAATTCCGCTTAAAAAACGGTTACGAGAAAAAACAATCTATCACTTTACAAGAACTTACTAAGTTAGAAATTGGCGATTATGTAACGCATATCGATCATGGAATAGGAAAGTTTGCAGGATTACAAAAAATTGATGTTGAAGATAGAAAACAAGAAGCCATTAAACTTATTTATGGCGATCGTGACATTTTATATGTTAGCATTCATTCACTTCATAAAATATCGAAGTTTAATGGTAAAGACGGAAAACCACCTAAAATATATAAATTAGGTTCAGATGCTTGGAAAAAAGTTAAACAAAAAACCAAGGCAAGAGTAAAACACATTGCCTTTAATTTAATTCAGTTATACGCAAAGCGTAAATTACAAAAAGGCTATGCTTTTGGTCCGGATACGCATATGCAACACGAGTTAGAAGCAAGTTTTATTTATGAAGATACGCCTGATCAGTTTACATCAACACAAGATGTAAAAGCAGATATGGAAAAAGCACAGCCGATGGATCGTTTGGTGTGTGGTGATGTTGGTTTTGGTAAAACAGAAGTTGCTATTAGAGCTGCTTTTAAAGCAGTAGATAACGGAAAGCAAGTGGCTGTTTTAGTTCCAACTACTATCTTGGCTTTTCAGCACTTTAAAACCTTCACAGAGCGCTTAAAAGACTTTCCGGTTACCATAGATTATCTAAACCGTTTTAGAACCACAAAACAGCGTAATACAGTTTTAGAAGGTGTTACTAACGGAAGTGTAGATATTGTGATAGGAACACATCAATTAACTAACAAAAAAGTCAATTTTAAAGACTTAGGATTGTTAATTATTGATGAAGAGCAAAAATTTGGTGTTGCTGTAAAAGATAAGTTAAAAACGATTAAAGAAAATGTAGATACGTTAACCTTAACTGCTACCCCTATTCCACGTACGTTACAGTTTAGTTTAATGGCAGCACGTGATTTATCGGTAATAAAAACGCCACCTCCAAATCGTCATCCTATCGAAACTAGTGTAATCCGCTTTAGCGAAGAAACAATTCGTGATGCCATTTCTTATGAAATTTCTCGAGGTGGACAGGTATTTTTTATCCACAATAGAATCGAAAATATTAAAGAAGTTGCAGGTTTATTACAACGTTTGGTACCGAATGCTAAAATCGGCATTGGGCACGGACAAATGGAAGGTAAAAAACTAGAGGAATTAATGCTTGGTTTTATGAACAACGAGTTTGACGTATTGGTGTCTACTACTATTATCGAAAGCGGATTAGATGTACCAAATGCCAACACTATTTTTATAAATAATGCCAATAACTTCGGATTATCAGACCTGCATCAAATGCGAGGTCGTGTTGGGCGATCGAACAAAAAGGCATTCTGTAATTTTATTACGCCACCATTTCATATGATGACGGATGATGCACGTAAACGTATTGAAGCATTGGTGTTATTTTCTGATTTAGGAAGCGGATTAAATATTGCCATGAAGGATTTAGAAATTCGTGGTGCTGGTGATTTATTAGGTGGTGAACAAAGCGGATTTATAAATGATATTGGTTTTGATACCTACCAGAAAATATTACAAGAAGCTATTGTTGAGTTGAAAGAAAATGAATTTAAAGATTTATATCCGGTAGACGAAAATGTACCGAAAGAATATGTAAAAGAAGTTCAGATTGATACCGATTTTGAAATTCTTTTTCCTGATGATTATGTAAATTCTGTAACCGAAAGATTAAGTTTATACAACAAATTAGGAACCTTAACCGAAGAAAAAGAATTGGTAGAATTTGAAAGTCAAATTACCGATCGTTTTGGAGAATATCCAACACAAGTACAAGATTTATTAGACAGTGTTCGTATAAAATGGTTGGCCAAAGAACTTGGTTTAGAGAAAGTTATTTTAAAACAAAAACGTATGATTGGTTATTTTGTTTCTGATCAACAAAGCGGATTTTATCAAACACCAGCATTTACTAAAATGTTACAGTATGTTCAAAAGAACTCGAAAAGTTGTGTTATGAAAGAGAAGAAAACCAAAAACGGATTGCGATTATTAATCACTTTTATTAGAATTGATTCGGTAAATACAGCTTTAAAAATATTACAAAAAGTATAAAACGAACGTCATTGCGAGGCACGAAGCAATCTCTATAAGAAATACACAGATTACTTCACTTTGTTCGTAATGACGTGAACTAGAATATAAAAAGTGTCATTGTGAGGAACGAAGCAATCTATATCTAAATAAAAGATTATTTCATCATTTTACTATTCGTAATAAAGAAAAAATATAAAATGGCTTCAATATTTGGTCACGCATTAGCATCGTTTGCTATCGGAAAAGGATTTTCTAAATCGATTGTAAATTGTAAATTCCTTTTACTAGGCATTTGTTGTGCAATAGTACCAGATGCTGATGTAATAGGCTTTAGTTTCGGAGTTAAATACAGCAGTTTTTGGGGACACCGCGGCTTTTCGCATTCACTTTTATTTGCGTTCATTTTAGGGATTTTAATCACCTTAATATTTTACAGAAAAGAAATATTCACCAAAAAAGGTGCAGTTCTCATTTTATTTTTTACAATATGTACCGCTTCACATGCTATTTTAGATGCTTTAACAACTGGTGGTTTAGGAGTTGCATTTTTTTCTCCTTTCGATACGAGTCGGTATTTTTTTCCGTGGCGACCAATTAAAGTATCGCCTATTGGAATTGAACGTTTCTTTGGTGAAAGAGGTGTTAAAGTGCTTATGAGTGAGTTTATTTGGATTGGAATTCCGATTATAATTTATATGTTAATTACAAGCTATTTTAAGAGAAGCAAAAAATAACTAATGCAAAACAATCATCTAAAAAATATATCAGGTTTACTTTTAGCAACACTTTTTATAAGTACATCGGGTGTTTTAGGTAAATATATAGCCATGCCATCAGAAGTAATTGTATGGTTTCGCTCTGCTTTTGCCATGGTATTTTTATATGGTTTTTGTCGATTTAAAAAAATAGATATTCAGCTAAAATCAACCAAACATGTGGTTCCGTTTATTATTAGCGGAATTTTCATGGCACTTCATTGGATTACCTATTTCTATGCCTTAAAACGATCGAATGTAGCTATCGGAATGCTCTCTTTATATACTTTTCCGGTAATGATTGCTTTTTTAGAACCCTTGTTTTTAAAAATAAAATTTAACCCTATATATCTTCTTTTAGGTTGCATGGTTTTATTAGGGATTTATACATTAGCGCCAGATTTTAATTTAGAAAGTAAGAATGTTCAAGGAATATTATTCGGACTCCTCTCTGCCCTATGCTACTCGATTAGAATCTTAATTTTAAAACAATATGTATTGCAATACAACGGTGTATTATTAATGTTTTATCAAACCTTAATAATTACAATATGTTTAGTACCTGTGTTGTTTTTTATGGATGTTTCTGGGTTTGAAAGCCAATATCCGTATGTATTATTGTTAGCATTGTTAACCACAGCAATTGGCCATAGTTTAATGGTACATTCACTACAGTTTTTTTCAGTATCCACTGCAAGTATTATTAGTAGTGTACAACCTATATTCGGAATCATTTTAGCTTTTATCTTTTTAAATGAAATTCCTACGTGGAACACTTTTATGGGCGGAAGCTTAATTTTAGCAACGGTTATTATCGAAAGTATCCGTAGTAAAAAATAACATTGTTTATATTTACAAAAAAACAACTAACATGCGTACTCTTTTCTATTTCTTCTTTTTAACACTTTTAATTAGCTGCTCTTCAACACCCGAAGGAAAAGAATTATCAAACATTAAAATAGCGAGAGATGTATACGGAGTGCCACATATTATGGCAAAAACTGATGCTGAGGTTGCCTACGGATTAGCGTGGACACAATGTGAAGATGATTTTGTAACGCTACAAGAATTAATGGCAGCTTGTAAAGGAATGTTGGGGGAAATAAAAGGAAAAGATGGCTTGGTGGCAGATTTCGGAATTAAATTCATGGGATTAAAAGAAATCGCTGATAAAAAATACCATACTGATGTTACTGGCGATTTTAAAAAATATTTAGAAAGTTTTGTTGCTGGTGTAAACGCGTATGCAACGTTGCATCCAGAAAAAGTGTTGTTAGACGATTTATTTCCGCTTACAGGCGCTGATATTATTACTGGCTACCTATTGGGTAATTTAGAAGTTTCGCACGCAGGAGACGATCTAAAAAAGATTTTAGGTGGTACTATTATTAAAGATTTAAAAAGTGATGTTCCTAAAGGATCTAATGCTTTTGCCTTTTCTAAAAATAAAACGACGGACGGTAAAACGTATTTAGCCGTAAACTCTCATCAACCATTAGAGGGTTGGTATTCTTGGTACGAAGCGCACTTAATTTCTGAAGAGGGAATGAATATTTTAGGTGGAACATTTGCTGGCGGGATTTGTATTTTTCATGGAGCAAATGAGAATTTAGGTTGGGCACATACCGTAAATCATGCCGATTTTTCTGATGTATATCAATTAGAAATGCATCCAGAAAAAGATGATTTTTATAAGTTTGATGATGAGTGGGTTGAGTTAAAAGAAAAAACATACTGGTCGTGGTTAAAATTTGGTCCTATAAAAGTGCCAATCTCAAAAACTATTTACGAAAGTAAATACGGCCCAACTTTTAAAACCGATGATGGTGTTTTTGCGTGGCGATTTGTAGTTGGGAAATCAATAAAAATGGCAGAGCAATGGTTTAAAATGAACAAAGCTAGCAACTTTAAAGAGTTTAAAGAGGCTTTAGAAATGCGTGGAATTGCTGCCTTAAATATTGTGTATGCAGATAAAGAAGACAATATTTATTATGTAAGTAACGGTAGTTTTCCGGTAAGAGACCCGGCATATGATTGGAGTAAAGTATTGCCAGGAAACACGTCAAAAACATTGTGGGGTGATACGTTGGTTCCGTTTGATAGTTTGCCACAAGTTTTAAATCCGTCGAGTGGTTGGGTTTTTAATACTAACAACTCCCCTTTTTCGGCTACGGATTCTGTCAATAATTTTAAAGAAACACTGTTGAATAAACAAATGGGCTATCAAATTACGGGAATGGAAAATAATAGAAGTTCTCGTTTTTTAGAGTTGATGCAAGAATATGATTCTATTTCGTATGAAGATTTTAAAACCATTAAATACGATAATCAATATCCGAAGAAAATGATGACCAGAACTGCGTTAAATTTAGAAGATTTAATGAATTTAAATCCGTCTGACTATCCAGATATAGCTGATGCAATTTTATTATTAAATACTTGGGATAGAAAAACGGATAAAACCAATAAAACAGCAGCTTTGTATATTTTAACTTGGATGCACTTAAATGAAAAAAGAAAACAAGAAGGGCGTGATGTTAGGCGAGGTTCTGTTACGTTAGAAGATTGTGTATTCGGAATTACAAAAGCAAAAGAAGAGTTGTTAAAAAACTACGGTTCTTTACAAATAGAATTAGGCGAATTGCAAAGGCATACAAGAGGAGATGTAAATTTACCAATAGGTGGAGCGCCAGATGTTTTAGCAGCAATCTATTCTAAAAAAGTAAATGAAACCGACAAAACATATAGAGCTTTTGCAGGTGAATCTCATATAGAATTAATTCGTTTTAGTGATAAAGGTACAGAAATAGAAACCATAAATTCATATGGGTCTAACGCAAATATTGGCGATAAACATGCAACTTCTCAAATGGAAGATTTTACCAATTATAAGCTAAAGAAAATGACTTTAAATAAAGCTGAGGTTTTAAAGAATGCGGTAAAAATATACTCTCCAATGCAAGTTGTTGAAGAGTAAATTAAAAACGAAATTTTAAACTTGCTAATATTTGTGAAGGTCTTATATTATAAGTTGTTCTTAGCGTCGAAAAATTTGAAATAAATACATTTTCATATACAGATGTGTTTAAAATATTATTCCATTTTAATTCAAAACTCATTCCTTTTTTAGAAAAAGTATACCTGTAAATTGCATTAAAAAAATTATTGTTTTGATTGGCAAGTAAGTTATTTGAATAACGCTCAATACTTAAAGTAAGCAGTTGTTTATCATTTATAAAAAAAGTAGCATCAGTACTTAAATTAAAGCGCTTAGTTTCTTGCAATTGATTATTGCTATAAGAATTATCAGTATATGCTAAAGTTGCGTTAGAACTAATATTTAACCAGTTTATAACATCGGTATCTAAAGTTGCTTTAAGTTGTTTTTGTTGATTTTTTACTTCGGTAAAAATGTTATTTAAAAATTGTTCTTTTTTTGAAATTAATAAACTACCTTTTAAAGAAATAGTAGTATTTAAATTGGCAAAATATTTACTTATTTTTAAGCTATAATTATTGCCTTTACGAGTGTTTTCTTTTTCAATAGAAGAAACTGAAACAGTTCCATTGTTATCGTAATCATACTGATATATTAAGTTTGATGTATTATAAGTATTCATAAAATAACCATCAATAAAAATACCGCTTACAAGATTTTTATAAGCAATATTAAATTTACTTTTAATTTTTGTATTTGTAGGAATTTGTGAAGTAGATGCTTTTATATTTCTATAATTATTTACAATATATCCGGTATATAATTCCTGTAAATTACCAAAACTTTTTTCTCTTGATAAACTAGTACTGATATTCCAGGACGCATTTATTTCTTTTGATAAATTAATGCTAGGTTCAAAGATTAATTCAGTTTTTTTGGTATTTTGAAGATTGTTTTTATCCTTTCTATTAACTGTTGAATATCGAAATGGCAATCCGATCTTAGCTTTAAAAAAGTTGTTTTCAAATAAAATGGATGTTGAACTATAAAGGTTCTTTTCACTAAATTTAGTATTGTTTATAAAGGCATTATCAATAATTTTATCAGAAGAATCATCAATATAAATTCCGCTATTTAATTGCTGATTTTGATAACTAACCCCTATTTTTTGCTGTAAAGTAAAACGTTCATATGATTTTGTTAATGCAAAGGAGTTATTTGTGTAAAAATTATGGTGCGCTACATTTTGCGTTAATTGGTTATATGGATTACCATTTGCTAACAAACTTTCAAATTGCCCAGGTTGTATGCTAAGAGTATTTGAATTGGTATTATAAAACACTTGAGAGTTAGCGGTTATTAAATTCTTTTTAAAAGGAAATATATATTTTAAGCTATTGTTTATTTGAGAATTTGGTTTATTAACAGCTTGATTTAGTTGATTTCTGTTAATGTTTCCTGTTTCTGAGTTCCAAGAAATATTATAATCTAACGTGTTTTTAAAATATCCTTTGTCAGTATTTTTTTCTAAAATAAACTTTGATTTTAATTCACTAAATTTTAGTTCATTTTTTTTGTTTTCACGAATTGTAATGGTGTCATTTGGCGTAAAAACATCAGTATTTACTGTACCTATTTGCTTTTGCAAATCGTTTACGTATGAAATATTGGTTTTTAATTGATACTCATTTTTTAATCTTTCTAAGTAATTTATACTTATTAAATGAATAGAATTGTCTAACCAATTTTTTTCTGAAAAAGGTGGTCTAGATATCGGAGAAATTTCTACCCAATTTATAGGCTTTGTTTTACTTTTTAACTGTTGTATAAATTCATCAAAAGTTAATGCTTTTAAATCTCTTTTTGCATTATAACCCGTATTATTACTTTGATAACTTATAATAGTTTGCTTTTTTTTAGAAAAAAACATAGGCGTACTATTTACATCCCATAAAAAAGGTGATGCACCAGCACCGATTTTTGCAGTACCAATAAGTACATTTTTTTTCTTTAACTTAATATTTAAAGAAGCTCTATCAGAAAAAATAACATCATTTAATACTTTTACAGGTTGATGGTTTTCTAATACCTGAATTCTTGAAACAGCATTTACAGGTAGGTTATTATTGGCTAAATTGTATTTACCTTCAAGTAAATCTAATCCTTCGATATAATATTTTTGAATAGGCTTACCTTGATATAAAATTGTACCATCTAATTGTACATCAATACCAGGTATTTTTTTTAAAACATCAGCAATAACTTGGTCTTTTTGATTTTTAAAACTATTTACAGAGTAGTTTATGGTATCTCCCCGTTGTACAATGGGTTTGTTTTTTATAATAACCTCTTTTAATTGCTCGTTACTTTCATTTAAAGTAAAGTTGATTTGGGCATTTTTGCTAGGTATTATTTTTTCTTGTGATTGAAACCCCATGTAAGAAACCTTAATTTTTAAGGAGTCAGATTTACTATTAGTGCTTAATGTATACATGCCTTTACTATTAGTAGCTGTATAACTTAAAATTGTAGCACTTGTAATAGTTTCAACGATTACAGTAACGTTTTCTAAAGGTGTGTTTTGTTCATCAACAATACGTCCATTAATAGTAGTTTGTGCTACACAAAAATGACTTATAAAAATAAAAAGATAGAATAATTTTTTATTCAAGCTCAATTGGGTTTCCTTTTTTTGTGCCAATACTTTTTGCAGTTTTTTTCAAACGAACTCTTGATTCACCTATTGCTCTTTCTGTAAATTTATTAAAAATGGCTTTTACACTTTTTAAATAGGTTTTTGAAGTAACTTTAATTACTTTTTTACCAACTTTTTGTTGTGGCATTTTTTTAGTTTCCTTTTTAATTTCTTTTAAGGTAAAAGAATAATGATTTTGGGTGTCGGCAATTTTAAAAATTAAGCCAGGTAAACCATAAAATTTCCAAGGACCATCTTGTATAGGTATTGCTGTGCTAAACCAAGCGTTATAATCTCTACCTTTATATGTTAGGGTAGCTAACTGGCATTTATAACCTAATAAGGTTTTGGTTGTATTGGTAATTTTCCAATTAAAAACAGGTAGTTTTGTTCTTGGAAACTCAAATGTTTTTAACATTAAATTGTTCTGGAAGATAAAATCTTTGTTTCTATAATTTTTTTTAATAGATGCTTGTATTTTGTTTTTAGGATGTGCTTGTTTAATATCGGTAAGTTCGTAAAAACTGCCACCTCTTTTTTTAATAGCGACTCTAGCAGAGTCAATAATTAATTTTGTGGGACTTATGTAAATGCTACTTTTTGATCCAACAAACAAACTCATGTTCTCTATATCAGTCAAATTACTGTTGTTAGCATCAGGCTGTACAGAAACACTGTATGTAAACTTATAATTATAGTTTTCTTGTTGCGCAAAGCATATAAAAACAGCAAAAAACAGTAAAGTAGCAAAATATTTTTTCATAACTTTTATTATTTATTTTAGGTATAAATGTTTGGTATGTGATTCACATATCAAACATTATTTTTTAATTAAAATACTAACAATTCTTCTAATATTTCAGCTCCGCCTTCACAATCCAACCATTCTACAAATTCAGCTTCATCAAAAGTTTCGTCTACAGACATTCCAGTATCATCATATTCATAAGTGGTTCCACAAGAAGTAAGTATGGTATGAGGAGGTGCAACATTGTTAGTTAAGCAAAAAGCATTGGTTGTAAATACAACGGCAATTACTACTAATAATTTTTTTCATTGTTTATGTTTAAAAAGTTAATAAATAAAGCATTAAAACGTAGTACCACGTTTTAACTTTGATTATAAGATCTTAAAAAACTAATAAAAGAAAGTTGCGCAATTTTTATTTTCTTTATTAGGGGTTGCTAGCAATTTTTAAAGAAGTAGCAAGTTTCTTCAAAAACATGTCCTCAAACCTAAAAAAAAAAACGGAAGTCACAACTTTTTAATGAAAATTTTATTAATATAATTTTTGCTGTTGCTGTATAATACTTTTCATAGTTACATCTTCGTAATTTCTACGAATAAAGGTTAAGGCATTGTCTAGTAATTCACCCATACCGTCACTATCTCTAAAATTTATATCGCCAGTAAGTTCAAAAATTTCAGATTTTAATTTTTCGATATTTTTAGGAATCGAAATGTTATCTGATTTCATTGCAGCAAGTAATCTATTTAAGCGAGAACGAGTGGCTAAAATTCTTTTTGCAACAATAGATCTTTCTTCTAATTGATATTGCTCTACCGATTCAGAATCTAATTTTTTAGTAACCAATTGCACCATCTTTAAGTTCTCTTTAAAAAACTGTGGATAATACACTTTAAACTTGCCTTCATAACATTGCTGATCAAAATCTATCGGACGTATTTTATACACTACATTTTCAAAATCGTGCGTGGGCACCACAACATAATTGTAAGAACGCATATCACCTAATAAACGAATCATACAACGTTCGTTAAACTTTACAAACTCTTTTGCTAATTGTGTTTTTTCAATTTCTAAACAATCATCTAAATAATCTTTTATAAAAACATCACCAGGAATTCCTGAAATATGCTCTTCAATTAAAGTGTCTTTATATACCAAGAAGTTTAAATTGTATGGCGATAAAATATCTTCAATCTCTAAACCATAAACACGAGAAGCATCGGTTTTTTTAACGTAAAAATAGGTGTAGTTATCGTTTAAAATATTACGGACTTTTACTCTAAATGGCTGAGAGTTACCAAAGGTGCAAAAATCAACAGCATCAATATTTAAGTGTTTAATACCTGCATCAGAACCATTTGAGTGTAAGATATTATATATTTTTTTTAAACTTAAATCTATTTCTTCTCGTTCAAATTCATTGTAATACACACGTACCCACAAAGTGTCATTATCATCTTTATCGTATACAGATATTGCTCCTTGAAAACGCAACAAATCATCATAAAAAATAGGAATTTGAATTGTTCTATTATGCCTTTTTAAATAAAGAGCTAGCTTTTTATTAATAGGATATGCAGGTTTTCTTTGGGATATTAATTTTTCTTCAGACATGCGTCAAAGGTACTAAATGGCAAACAATTTACCGGGCAAAGGTTTAATAATACCTTTAAGTTCCATTTCAAGTAACAAAGAAGATAATTTATAAACAGGAATATCACACTCTAAAGCAATTACATCTAACAGTTGTTTTCCTCTTAGTTGTAAAAAATCATATACTTTTTGCTCTTGCTCATTTAAATTAACAAATAATTGTTGTTGCACAGAATCTGCTGTTTTTGATTGTTGAATATCCCAGTTTAACATTTTTACAACATCATTTGCTGAGGTTAATAAATGCGCTTGGTTATTTTTAATAAGATTGTTACAGCCTTTGCTGTACAAATCGGTTGTTCTGCCAGGCAATGAAAAAACATCACGATTATAAGAATTTGCGATGTCTGAAGTTACTAAAGAACCTCCTTTTTCTGCAGATTCTAATATAATTGTAGCTTTAGAAATACCCGCAACAATACGATTTCGTTTTAGAAAATTTTCACGTAGTGGTTGTTCTTCATGCCAAAACTCAGTTATAAATCCGCCGTTTTTATGAACCTCGCTCATATATTTTTTATGTGTTTTCGGATAAATTTGTTCAAATCCGTGCGCTAGAACACCAATAGTTTGGAGGTTGTTTTTAATAGCTGCCTTATGGGCACAAATATCTACACCGTATGCAAATCCGCTAACAATTATCGGATTGTATGCTGATAAATCATCTATCAATTGCTTGCAGAAATCACGACCATAAGAAGTTATTTTTCGTGTACCTACAATCGAAATAATTTTTTTACTATTAAGATTTATATTGCCATCATGAAAAAATAAAATAGGTCCGTCGATACATTGTTTTAGGTTCTGAGGATAATCATCATCTAAAAAATAAGAATATTTAATGTTGTTTTTTTGAATATACTGCAGCTCCTCCTCTGCCCTTTTTAAGTTAGTAATATCAAATAATTGATTGGTAACATGAGATCCTATTCCGTTTATTTTTTGCAAAGAAGTTGCGGTTTCTTTAAACACCTGTTCTACATTACCAGTTGCAGAAATTAACTTTTTAGCTAAAATATCACCCACGTTTTTAGTGGCTTGTAATCTAAGAATAGCTAAGATTTTAGTTGATTTCATGAAGCAATAATTTGATTATCAATATACAAAAAAACTGTTGATAAAAATTATGTATAAATTACAAACTACTCAGCAAAAAAACTATATTTGTTATTATGACATTAGCTAACTACATAAACGATTTATTATACAGATACGATTGCGTAATTGTTCCTGAATTTGGAGGTTTTGTAACCAACAAAATAGGTGCTAAAATGAACGATGCTACGCACACATTTTACCCGCCTAAAAAGCAAATTACCTTTAATGCGTACTTGCAACATAATGATGGTTTATTGGCAAATCATATTGCTTCTAGTAAAAATATTTCTTTTGAAGAAGCGACAGCTTTCATTGCAAATGCAGTTGTTGAGTGGAAAAAAGAAATAGCAATTAGTACTATTACAGTTGCTTCTGTAGGAACATTATCTTTAAACGAAGCAAAACAGGTTGTTTTTGAACCAAATGCTACACATAACTTTTTAGTAGCATCTTTTGGGTTATCAGAAGTTGAAGGTAATTCAGTAACAAGGTTTAAACAAGAAGTTAAACCATTGCCTATTGTTGAAGAAAAGGAAAATAAAATTCCAGTATTTTTAAAATATGCAGCAACAGCCGTAATTTTATTAGGAGTTAGTTATGCTGGTTGGAATGGTATTCAGTATCAATCTGAAAATGAATTATTAGCAGATCAACAAAAATTAGCGACCAAGAAAATACAGTCGGCAACTTTTGTAATCGACAACCCATTACCGGCTATTAATTTAAATGTATCAAAATCTAAAGAAAATAATTTTCATATTGTTGCAGGTGCTTTTCAGGAAGTTAAAAATGCCGAAAATAAATTAGCAGAATTACAACAACTTGGTTATGATGCTAAAATAATAGGGCTAAATAAATTTGGATTAACTCAGGTTACATTTACAAGTTTTAACTCTAAAGAGGAAGCTCGTAAAGAGTTAGCGTTGATTCAGCAAACTGTAAGCGCCGATGCTTGGTTATTGATTAAATAATCGGCTTTTAAATAACTTGTTTTTAGCTTTATTTATATCTTTGCATCAAAATTTAACTGATGACAGCTAAAACACCACAACAATCACTAACAGTACTTACCGACCTTGTTTTACCAGGAGAAACTAATTATTTAGACAATCTTTTTGGTGGAGAATTATTAGCTCGTATGGATAGAGCTTGTAGTATTGCTGCACGTCGTCATTCTAGAAGAATTGTGGTTACCGCTTCTGTAAATCATGTTGCTTTTACCAAATCGGTTCCTGTAGGAAGTGTTGTTACGGTTGAAGCAAAGGTTTCGAGAGCTTTTAAATCATCAATGGAGATATATGTTGATGTTTGGATTGAAGATCGTCAATCTGGTGAAAAAACCAAGGTAAATGAAGGGATTTACACGTTTGTTGCTGTAGATGAAACAGGTAAGCCTGTACCGGTTGCTCAAATTAATCCAGAAACTGAATTAGAGCAAAAACGTTACGATGGCGCTTTACGTAGAAAGCAATTAAGTTTGGTCTTAGCGGGTAAATTAGACCCTAAAGACGCTACTGAGCTTAAGGCGTTGTTTTTAGGATAAAAACAGCTTAAATCTCATCTATTTCGCCGTTTTCGGATAAGAAAATGGCGACTGCTTTTGTTTTCTCGAATTGCGAAAAGATAATAATCATAATTACGGTAATTGGTACACTTAAAATCATACCTGTAACGCCCCATATTTTTCCCCAAAAAGCTAAAGATATTATTGTTACTAGCGGACTTAAGTTTAGTGATTTTCCAAATAATTTTGGTTCTATAATATTACCAACCACTACTTGTACAGAACCTACAGCAATTAATACAATTAAGAATGGTGTAAATTCACCAAACTGAATTAAACTAAAAGTTGCCGGAAAAATAGTAGCTACCAACGAGCCTATTGTTGGTATATAATTTAGTAAAAAGATTAAAAATGCCCAAAACGGCGCACTATCTACACCAACAATTAGCAAAACAGTATAACTTAAAAAACCAGTAAGTAAGCTTACATATGTTTTTAAGCGAAGGTAATTAGAAATAGAAAACTCAATTTTATCTAACATAAATTTCATGTTAGTGTACTTATCGTCTTTATCTTTAAAAACTTTTACAAGCTTCTTTTTAAAACTACTTTCTTCTAAAAAGATAAATAAAGCGTAAATTATTATCATAAAAGTATCACCTAATAAACTACTAATTCCGTTTGCAATATCCCCTAAAAAAGAGCCGTAATTAAAATCACCTATTACAGATTTTACCGATTTAATAATATCAATATGAAAATAGGCATCTAAACTATTAATAATAGCATCAATATTGGGCTCGTATTTAGAGTAAGATGTTGTTAAATCAGATATACTATTTGTAATAATTCCCGATACAAAACCAAAGCTTAAAACAATAAAAGTAAATACTAATATATTACTTAACCAAATAGGTATATACTTTTTAGCAAGTGGTATTTTGTATATAGTTTTACGTATTTCACGTGTTAAAAACCAAAAAAGTAAAGCAAAAACAAAAGGAATTAAAATTCCTTTACCAATAACCAATGCGGCTATAATTACAACAATAACTATGATGAAATTTGCAGGGTTTTTCATTGATTTATATTAGTTAGTACGTATCCATTTTGCAGGATTTAAACGATTAATATTTTTTGATAAAATAAAAAGTAATGTAGTTTTACCAGAAATCTTATCAGTAAAAACTTTACCTACTTTATCTCCGGTTTTTATAATATCTCCTTTTTTTACATAAACACTTTCGAGGTTATTATAAGATGATATATAACTACCGTGTTGAATTAAGACTGATTTCTTCCCTCCAGAATGAGATTGAAGTGCTAATATCTTGCCATTAAATATGCTTTTAGCGTCTGTTTTTGCTTTCGTTACTATATGTAATCCTGGGCTATTTATTTTTATTCCTGAAAAAGTTGGATGCGGTTGTATACCATATTTTCTGGTAATAATTCCGCTTACAGGCCAAGGTAAACTTCCTTTGTTTTGTTCGAAATTTGCTAACAATTTCTTTTCAGCAGCATCTAAAACAAATCCTGAACCTCCTTTTTTAGATGTTTTTTTACCTTTATTTGCTTTTGCAATAGCAGCCTTAATTAATTTATCAATACGAGCTGTTATACGTTGTTCTTCTTTTAATTTTTGTTGTAAATCTCGTTTGTATTTTTTTTCTTCCTTTTTAACTTTAGAAATTAATTTTTCTTGATTTTTTTTATCAGATTCTATTTCTTCTTTTTGAGATTTTTCATCAAAAATTAATTTTTCTTTAGCTTTTCTTTTCTCGATTAAAGAGTTATTAAATGCTTTAATTTCTGTTGTTTTTACAACGATATCTTCTCCTTGCTTTTTTCGATACTCATTGTATTGCTGCATGTATTTTAATCGCTTATAAGCTTGATAAAAGCTTTCAGAAGACAACAAAAACATTGTTTTACTTTGTTGAGATTTACTTTTATGGGTTTTTACAACCATATCAGAATACTCTTCTTTTAATTTTTTTAACTGATCGTTATAGGTTGCTAGTTGTTTTTCATTTAAAGCTATTTCATCAGATAGCTTTTTAGATTCTAATTCAATCACTTCAATTAAACGCTCTCTTGCACCAATTTTTTGACTCAAATCTTTTAAGTCGTCTAAAGCATTTCCTCTGTCTTTTTTAGCTTTAAACAACAAACTATTAATCTGCTTAATTTCATTTTTAATTGCCTTGTGTTTTTTTTCCAGCGTTTTTCGCTCTTGACTAAACGAAGAAAAGCTTATTAAAAAAAGACATAAAAATGAGAGATAAAGAACAGTTTTTTTCATTATAATTTAATTTCTTTATAACCGTTAGGCATTCTAAAATCAATATTCAATTTTGTATCAAACTCTACCGAGCGTGTTGTAATATCAATAACAGTAAACTTATTGTTTTGTTTTGCATTAATATTAATTTTTTCAGGAAATAAAACTCCTTTTTTATTCAAATATGTAGGATATGATATATCTAAACGCTGATTTTTTGTTGAGTTTACAACCGATTGTTTGTTTAGTTTATAATGAAGCGGATTTATATTAAAAAACAAATCAAATAAAATAGCTTGCTTTTTAGGTGATAGTTGATATGATTTTTCAATAATTTCTACCTCGTGACGTTCAGATTTTACGTTAAATAAAGATTGGCCCAACAACATGTTTTGTAATTGTTGAAAGTTAATATCTGTTCCTAATAAATCCTTTAACATCGAAAAATCTCCATCGAAATAATTTTTATAAAAAGAAGAATAAAATTGCACCTTTGTAGGAGTAATCTTAGCTTTAAAAACAGTAATAATCTTGGTTCCTTTTAGCCAAATAACTTCATCTTTTTTGATTTTCATTCGTACAGAAAAACCTACATCATCTTTAGCGTTTTTATAATTAACCTTTAAACGGGCATCAATTGTTTTTTTATCAAAATTAGCCGAAATATGTTTTTTTGCCACTTTTCTGGCAGACATTTCTTTAATTTCAACCAAATTATTGGTGGCTATTTTAGTTGATTTACACGAGGTAAATCCTATAAATAAGACAATAAGTACTGTAAAGTATTTCATATAATTTATAAGTAGAAAGACAATTATTTTAGAATTTTCTTGGCTTTGCTTTTAAATAAATCCGCCTTTTTAGGGTCATTTAATTTTTGATAAGCTTTTGCCATTTCTATATAAAATTTTGCTTCAATTTCGTTGTTATCAATTACAAAATCAATGCCGTTTTGCAAACTTTGTAATGCTTTTTTATATTTTTTATTATTGTTAAGCGCTTTACCGTTCATTAAATAAACAAATGGTTGCGCCGGAAACAACGTTAAACCTTGCTCACTGTATTTTAATAAATCAACATGATTGCTTGTTGTTAGCTCGTTTAATAAAAGCTGTAAGCTACGATATGTTTTTTCTTTTTCGAAAGTTGCACGTAAATCTGTGTTTTCTGTTTTCTTTTTGATTTTTTTAACTTCAGTTTCATAAAGTTTTTCCTCAATTCTTCGAAGTCTAGCGTTTAATAGCTTATCCCCTTTTAACTCCGATAAAACTATTTTTGCAGCAGGAATATCTCTATTCTGTAAATGTAAAAAAACTAATAATTGTTTTTTCTTTGGATGTTTTTCTGCAATTTTTTCTTGGGTAACTATCGCATCATTAAAATTTGCAAGCCTTCTTAAAATAGTTACTTTATGCTCTAGCATCCATAAATTATTTGGCTCTTTAAGCAGGGCTAAATGTATATATTCTAAAGACTCATTACTTCTACCTAGTTTTAGGTAATTTTTAGAAAGTTCAAATAATACGGCTTTATTATTTGGTACTAGTTCATTACAATTTTCTAAATACTCAATGGCTTTTTTGTAGTTATAAACTGCTTTTTGAGAGAGTGCTTTAAAAAAGTTATCTTGAAACTGGATGTCATTTTTTTCAATAACACCTACGGCAGCAGGAATGCTGTCTTGAGAGTAGATAAAGAGAGAATAAAGAATCAAGAAAAAAGATAAAAACACCTTAATTCTTGATTCTTGATTGCTTCTTTTATTATGTAAGATCTGTATAATCACCTATACTTACTGATGTATAATTAGCATTATATTTGGCATGATTACCAATCATTGCATTGTCTAATTTAGCATTAGAAATATGAACATTTGTTTGAATTAATGAATTTATGATTGTTGAATTTTCAACAACACTATTTTCACCGATAGAAACAAAAGGTCCGATTTTAGTGTTTTTTAAAACCACATTCTTCCCCACAAAACAAGGTTGAATAATTTTTGAATTTTCTAACACAACATCGTTAGCAACTAAATTGTTGCCATCAGCTTGTTCGAAACCTAGAACCTGTTTGTTAGTATCAACAGTTGGATCTTTTTTACCACAATCCATCCAAGCATCTACTTTACCAGGAATAAATTTAGCACCTTGTTGCTTTAAAGATTCTAACACTTCTGTTAGTTGAAACTCTCCGGAAGGACGAATATCATTATCAATTAAATGCTTTATTTCTTCACGAACTTTATCACCATCTTTAAAATAGTAAATTCCAATAATTGCTAAATCAGAAACAAATTCTTTTGGCTTTTCAACAAAATCAGTAATAATTCCGTCTTTTAATTTTACAACACCAAAAGCACTTGGGTCAGCTACCTGTTTTACCCAAATAGCACCATCAGCATTTGCATCTAAGGTAAAATCAGCTTTAAATAAAGTATCAGCAAAAGCAACAACACAAGAACCAGTTAATGATTCTTTTGCACAATAAATTGCATGAGCAGTTCCTAACGCTTCTTCTTGAACATATACAGAACCTTTGGCACCTAAACTCTCTGCAATTGCAATTAACTTATCTTTAGTATTTGCGGGAAACCCCTTTGCGGCAGTACCAATTATAAATGCTATTTCTTCTATTGGTTGGTTTACAACCGAAGTAATATCCTCAACTAAACGTTGTACAATTGGCTTACCAGCTATAACTGTTAATGGCTTTGGAGTTGTTAATGTATGAGGTCTTAAACGAGACCCGATTCCTGCCATTGGAACTATAATTTTCATATTTTTCTTTTCGTTTTTAACGCTGCAATATACTATTAATAAAGCATCAAAAAAAGTTAGAGTCCTATAGGTACTGCTGCTATTAATGTTTTGGTATAATTGGTTTTCGGATTGTTGTAAATTTCATCAGCATCAGCAACTTCTTCTATCCTACCATTATTCATAACCACCAATTGATCGGCCATATATTTTACAACAGATAAATCATGGGAAATAAATATATAAGTGAAGTTGAATTCTGATTTTAATTGATTTAGTAAGTTTAAAACTTGCGCTTGTACCGATACATCTAAAGCTGAAACCGATTCATCGCAAATAATTAACTTTGGTTGTAAAGCAATTGTACGCGCAATACCAATTCGTTGGCGTTGTCCGCCAGAAAACTCGTGAGGATATCTATTAAAATGTGCTTGCTCTAAACCTACTTTCTCCAGTAAATTATACACATATTCTTTTCTTTCTTTTGATGAGCTTAAAATATTGTGAACTTTCATGGGTTCGAGAATCGCATTACCAACAGTAATTCTTGGGTTTAAAGATGAAAAAGGATCCTGAAATATAATTTGAATTTCTTTTCGTAATTTTTTAAATGCTGATTTTGATAGCTTGGTAATATCTACTCCGTTATAAATAATTTCTCCAGAAGTGGCGCTTTCTAACTGTAAAATAGTTCTACTTAATGTGGTTTTTCCACAACCACTCTCACCTACTAAACCTAAAGTTTCTCCCTCATAAATTTTAAAAGACACATTATTTACCGCTTTTACAACAGTAGGTTTGGAAAACCAAGAAGCATTAGAAATAAAATTTTTATGAAGATTTTTAATTTCTAATAATGGCGGTTGGTTATATATTTTTTGATGAAACTCATCACGTTCTTCATTACTATATAAAGAAGTATTTACAGTGTCGTTAATAAAATCAGTAACAGTTGGTAATATTTTAAAACGTTTTTTAGTATTCGGTTTAGAGTTTATAAGCGCTTTGGTATAATTTTCTTTTGGATGGATAAATAAATCAACAGCTTTACCTTGCTCGATAATTTTACCTTTATGCATAACAATAACATTATCTGCAATTTCAGAAACCAAGGCTAAGTCATGAGAAATAAAAATAATTCCCATTTTATATTCTTCTTGTAATTCTTTTAAAAGTAAAATTATTTCTTTCTGAACCGTAACATCTAAAGCTGTTGTTGGTTCGTCAGCAATTAAAATTTTTGGTTTACAAGCAATTGCCATTGCAATAACTACACGTTGTTTTTGACCACCACTAATTTGATGTGGATAGGAATTAAAAATACTTTCAGGCCTTGGTAGTTTTACTTTTTTAAATAAAGAAATTACCTCTTCTTTTATTTCATCTTTTGATAAACTTGTGTGTTGTTGTAAAGCTTCAGAAACTTGAAAACCACAAGATAAAGTCGGATTTAAAGAACTCATCGGTTCTTGAAAAATCATTCCTATTTTACTACCTCTAATTTTTTGAAATTCTTTATTGGTGTAAGTCAATAAATTTTGATCATTAAATAACACCTCACCTTTAATAGCAGCAAAATTAGGTAATAAACCTAAAATAGCTAACGAAGTTACCGATTTCCCACTTCCACTTTCTCCTACAATACCTAGTATTTCAGTTTGTTGTAAACTAAAAGTAATATTTTGAATAACAGGAGGTGCGTTTTTAAAACTTATTTCTAAATTTTTAACTTGAAGCATTTTTGTAAATTTTTAATAAAAATACAATTAATTTTTGCTAAATATAATAATTATGAGCTATTAAGTGTTTTTGAATATTAAATATATAAAAAATTAAAAACCTACAGCATCACTGGGTTTATGTGATTTTTATACTTGTTTAATTTATAGAAAATATACAAAAACCACTATAAAAGTAGGATTATTTATGTTTTTTTATATATTTGCCTTTCATTTATTTAAAAAAATGGATTTTTATTGTGAATGTATCATTTCTATTTAAATCTATTTTAACTAACTTAATAACCCTTCAATATGAAAAAAATTACTTTGGCACTTATGTGCGTATTTTTTATAACAGCATCTTTTGCACAGGAAAAAAGAACCTGTCATGCGATGGAAGACTTAGAGGAAAGGATGGCTCAAGATCCAGGTCTTGAAAAAAGAATGGCACAGATAGAAGAATTTACTCAAAAAAGAGTAAAAGAAATGGAAAGCCGTCACAGTAAAGTGTCAGGTAACATTATAACCCTTCCTGTAGTTGTTCATATTTTATACACAAACTCATCTAACAATATTAGTACAGCTCAAATTCAATCTCAATTAGATGTATTAAATAAAGATTTCAGAAGAACTAATTCTGATAGAAATAACAAATGGTCTCAAGCTGCCGATTCACAAATTGAATTCAAATTAGCAACTGTTGATCCAAATGGAAATGCAACATCTGGTATTACCAGAACGCAGGTTGGAACTTCTACTTGGCTTACAGGAGAAAATAAAATGAAAAGAGCATCTCAAGGAGGTGTTAACCCATGGAATACTGCAGAGTATTTAAATATGTGGATTGTTGATAACATTACAAGACCAACAGGAGGTACTATTTTAGGATATGCACAATTTCCTGGAGGAGCAGCTTCTACAGACGGAGTTGTAATGGCAGATCAATATTTTGGTACAACAGGTACAGCTCAAGCTCCGTTTGATGGTGGTAGAACAACTACTCATGAGGTAGGTCACTATTTAAACTTACGTCACATTTGGGGTGACGGTGGTTGTGGAGTTGATGATTTCGTATCTGATACACCAGAATCGGACGCAGCAAACTACGGTTGTGCATCAACACATTCTTCTTGTGGTTCTTTGGATATGGTAGAGAACTATATGGATTACTCAGATGATTCATGTATGAATTTATTTACAACAGGACAAAAAAATAGAATGCGTGCAGTATTATTGGCAGGTGGTTCTAGAAGAGCTTTAGCTTTATCAGATAAATTTGGAGGAGGAACAACGCCACCAACAGGAACAAACTATTGTACATCGAAAGGAGCAAGTGTAAATGATGAATATATTCAGAAAGTTGCTTTAGGAACAATAAGTAATACTTCAACAGGAGGAAACGGATATTCAGACTTCACATCAATCTCAACTACTTTAGCAAAAGGATCGTCTAATACGATTACTATTACTCCAAGGTGGACAGGAACTACATACGATGAAGGATATGGAGTGTTTATAGATTATAACCAAGATGGCGATTTTTCTGATGCAGGAGAAACAGTGTATACAAAAGCACCTTCAAAAACTACACCAGTAGTTGGATCTTTTACCGTACCAACATCAGCAACAACAGGAGAAACAAGAATGCGTGTAGTATTAAAGTACAATGCAACACCAACAGCATGTGAGGCTTCTTTTGAATATGGGGAAGTAGAAGATTACACGGTTGTAATTGGAGGGGCACAAGCAGATACTACTGCACCAAGTGCACCGGCTAGTTTGTCAGCATCAAGTATAGCTCAAACAAGTTTAACATTAAACTGGTCAGCATCTACAGATAACGTAGCGGTAACAGGTTATGATGTATACCAAGGAGCAGCTAAATTAGGTTCTTCTACAGGAACATCTACAAATATTACGGGCTTAACAGTAGCAACAGCATATACTTTTTCTGTAAGAGCAAAAGATGCTGCAGGAAATGTATCATCGTCTAGTAATGTTGTAAATGTAACAACTTTATCAAATCAAGTTTCTTATTGTGCATCAAAAGGAAATAGATCTACTTATGAGTGGATTGATAATGTAGAATTAGGAGGAATGACTAACGCAACTGCAGGAAATGGAGGTTACGGAGATTTTACCTCTAAAGTAGCAACATTAGGTCAAGGAAGTTCAAACCCAATGGTAATAAGTGCAGCATTTGCAAGTACAGCATATACAGAGCACTGGGCAGTATGGATTGACTTTAACCAAGACGGAACATTTGCAGATAGCGAGAAAGTAGTTTCAGGATCATCATCAAGCGCAAATAACTTAACAGCAACAGTTGCTGTACCATCTAATGCAACATTAGGTCAAACAAGAATGCGTGTTTCAATGAAGTATAATGCAGCACAAACGGCTTGTGAAACTTTTGCAGACGGTGAAGTAGAAGACTATACTGTAAATATTGTATCTAGTGCTAGAGAAGAAAACCCAGTAAGTGGTGAAAGATTAGGAAACGATGATAACATCAACCTAATGGTATACCCTAATCCTGCAGTAAATAGTGTACAAGTTAAGTTAGCATCTAAAGCTGATAACATTACTTATAAAATTGTAAATGTAATTGGTAGAGTTGTGCAAAAAGGACGTTTAGATTCTTCTAACATAAACGTATCTAACTTAAATACAGGAATGTATATTTTAGAAGTAAATGATGGTCAGAAATCATTAACAACTAAATTAATGAAAAAATAATTTTTAAAAATTTACATAATAAAAACCTGAGCAAATCCTGCTCAGGTTTTTTCTATTTTAATTCAAATAAAACCTTTCAGAATGAACAAAAAGCTAAAATTATTAGTTGGAAGTTTTTCTGTAGCCCTTGTTGCGACAATAGGTTACAAGCAATTTTCTATAGAAAACAATGCTTTATCTCTTGAAAAAGAGAGAAAAACGTATTCAGAATTTTTAAAGAATAGTCCTTATCAGGAAACTTTAAAATGGGATAAAAAAAAGAGAAAACATTTTGGTTTACCTCCAAATAGGTATTTCGAGCAAATGTGGGAATTAACGATAAATCCATCAACAGGTAAATTAGAACAAGATGGATTAAATAAATTAAGAAACGAATTAGTACAAAAAAGACAGGCTCAAAGATCTCCTGGAGATAGCGGAAACTCATGGGCAGAAAGAGGCCCAAATAATGTAGGAGGTAGAACTAGAGTTATTATGTTTGACCCTAATGATACTTCAAATAATAAAGTTTATGCTGGTGGTGTAAGTGGAGGTTTATGGGTTAATAATAATATTAGTAGCGCAAATTCACAATGGCAAAGAGTAGAAAATGTGCCAGGTAATTTATCAGTAACTTCTATAACAGTAGACCCTAGAAACTCTAATATTTGGTATGTAGGTACAGGAGAACAATATACAGGAGGTGATGTTGTTGGTAATGGTGTATATAGAACTATTAACGGAGGTACTACATGGACAGCATTAAATATTCCTGCAGCAGGAGGAGGAGATATTAATTTTAATGCTTCAAATTTATTTGTATCAGGAATTCATTATGTAAATGATGTTTTAGCTTGGGATAATGGAGGATCAACAGAATTATTTGTAGCAGTAGGTGCTTTTCGTTACGGAGCAGCTGCTAGTCCATCAAATTGGTTAGGACTGCAATCAGCAGGTTTATATCGTTCTACTGATAATGGAGGAACATGGAATAGAATTGAATCTGCCAACATGCGTTCAGAAAGAGACGGTGTTTCATATTATCATATACCAAATGATTTAGAAGTAGGAGCAGATAATAGATTATGGATGGGTACTATAAATTCTGCCTTAGGTGAAGGTGGTGGTAAAGTTTATGGTTCTACTAATGGTGCTACTTGGACAGAAACTGCAGCTTCTCCTTTAGCAAATGCAAACAGAGTTGAAATAGAGCCATCTGCAACAAACGGTAATAAAATATATGTCTTATCACAGGGTTCAACATCAGCTGCTCCAGTTCTTATATATAAAACAACAAACGGTTTTAATTCTGTCGCTGCAACACCTTTACCAAACGATGCCGATACAGGTATTGCTGCTAATGATTTTACAAGAGGACAAGCTTTTTATGATTTAGTAATTGAAGCAGACCCTAATAATGATAACATTGTTTATGTTGGAGGAATTGACTTGTTTAAGACAAGTAATGGTGGGAACTCTTGGTCTCAATTATCTCACTGGTATGGTGGCTTTGGTCAACCAAACAATGTACATGCGGATCAACATTCAATTGCTTTTGGAAACAATTCTTCGTCTAGAATGTTATTTGGTAACGATGGTGGAGTTTACTATTCTGGTAATGCAGGTGGAACAATTGGTGCACGTAATAAAGGTTACAATGTAACTCAGTTTGTGAAAGCAGGAATTGGACCTGATGGACCTGGAAGTTCTAACTTAATATTAACAGCAGGAGCACAAGATAACGGTACACAAGCATTTAAAAATGCATCTCCAGGAGTAAATAGCTCTACAGAGTTAAGTGATGGTGATGGTTTTTACACATTTGTTGATAAAGATGGTCAGTATATGATCGCAACTTATGTTAATAATGTGATATATAAGTTTAATTTACCATGGAATGGTTTAGGAAGAAGACAAGGAGGTTCTTCAGGAACATTAGCAAGTGATCAAGCAACAGGAGATTTTGTAAATCAAATGGGGTATGATAGTAATGCTAATAGATTATTATCAAATAAATCTACAGCTTCTGCAAATGCTATTATGAGTATTAATGTAGCGGCAAATAATAATGGTACTTTAACAAATGCTTTATTAGATGCAAAACCAACAGCATTTTTACCGTCATCTTTTACGAATAACAGATGGTTTGTAGGTTTAGCAAATGGTAAATTAGTAAAATTATCTAATGTTAATAATTCAAGTGCAACTTGGGCGGCTATAAATACACCTTTTGTCGGTGCTATTTCATCAGTTAGATTAGGAGCAACAGAAAACGATATTTTCGTTACAATTCATAATTACGGTGTAACAAGTGTTTGGGCAACTTCAAACGGAGGTAATGACTGGACGAGTAAAGAAGGTAATTTACCAAACATACCAGTAAGAGATATTTTACAAAACCCATTAGATAGAAATGAAGCTATTTTAGCAACACAATTAGGGGTATGGTCTACTTCTAATTTTAACGATACAAACCCTGTTTGGTCTCAAGCGTATAATGGTATGAGTGATGTTAGTGTAACTTCATTCGATTATTATAATGTTAGTGGAGATAATTCAGAGAATAAAATTATAGCTTCAACTTATGGTAGAGGAGTTTTTACAGGTTCATTTACTGCAAATGCAGTTGCTGATACTGAAGCTCCAACAATACCATCGAACTTAGCAGCATCAAACGTAACTGATGCTAGTTTAACTTTAAACTGGACAATTTCAACAGATAATGTTGGTGTTGTAGGATATGATGTTTATAGAGGGACTACCAAAATAGGAACAGCAACTAGTAATACATATAATGTTACAGGGTTAAATGCAACAACTGCATATTCTTTTATTGTTAAAGCTATAGATGCCGCAGGAAATGAATCAGCTGCAAGTTCAGTCTTAAACATTACAACTCCAGAAGTTACAATTTCTTATTGTACCTCAAAAGGAGCAAGTGTAAATGATGAGTATATTCAGAAAGTAGAATTAGGAACCATCAGTAATACATCAACAGGAGGAAATGGGTATTCAGATTTCACTTCAATTTCAACTAGTTTATCAAAAGGAGCATCAAATACGATCACTATAACTCCAAGGTGGACAGGAACTAAGTATAATGAAGGATATGGAGTATTTATAGATTACAACCAAGATGGAGATTTTTCTGATGCAGGTGAAACAGTTTATACAAAAGCACCATCACAAACTACACCAGTAGTTGGTTCTTTTACAGTACCAACATCAGCAACAACAGGAGAAACAAGAATGCGTGTGGTATTAAAGTATAACGCAATACCAACAGCATGTGAAGCTTCTTTTGAATATGGAGAAGTAGAAGATTACACGGTTGTAATTGGAGGGGCACAAGCAGATACTACTGCACCAAGTGCACCAGCTAGTTTAGCAGCATCAAGTGTAACACAAACTACTTTAACATTAAACTGGTCGGCATCTACAGATAATGTAGCGGTAACAGGTTATGATGTTTACCAAGGAGCAACTTTATTAACTTCTACAGCAGGAACATCTACAAATATTACAGGCTTAACAGCTGCAACAGCATATACTTTTTCTGTAAGAGCAAAAGACGCAGCAGATAATATATCTGCAGCAAGTAATGTTATAAATGTAACAACTTTATCAAATCAAGTTTCTTATTGTGCATCAAAAGGAAACAGATCTACTTATGAGTGGATTGATAATGTAGAATTAGGAGGAATGACTAACGCAACTGCAGGAAATGGAGGTTACGGAGATTTTACCTCTAAAGTAGCAACATTAGGTCAAGGAAGTTCAAACCCAATGGTAATAAGTGCAGCATTTGCAAGTACAGCATATACAGAGCACTGGGCAGTATGGATTGACTTTAACCAAGACGGAACATTTGCAGATAGCGAGAAAGTAGTTTCAGGATCATCATCAAGCGCAAATAACTTAACAGCAACAGTTGCTGTACCATCTAATGCAACATTAGGTCAAACAAGAATGCGTGTTTCAATGAAATATAATGCAGCACAAACGGCTTGTGAAACTTTTGCAGACGGTGAAGTAGAAGACTATACTGTAAATATTGTGGGTTCAACTCCTAACTCAGGAGCAATTGATTCAGGTATAAGTGGTGAAGCATTAGGAAATGAAAAATCATTAAACTTAATGGCGTATCCTAATCCAGCAATAAACAATATTCAAGTTAAGTTAGCATCTAAGAGTGATAACATTACTTACAAGATTGTAAATGTAATTGGTAGAGTTGTACAAAGAGGTCGTTTAGATTCTTCTAATATAAACGTATCTACTTTAAATACAGGAATGTATATTTTAGAAGTAAATGATGGTCAGAAATCATTAACAACTAAATTAATGAAAAAATAGAAGTATAAAACACTAATTATTTTTTTAAAACCATTAAAGCCAGTAATATACTGGGTTTAATGGTTTTTTTATTCCCTTTGTTTGTTAATATCTTTATTTTTTGATCATTTGATTACGAATATTTCATTTTTTTACTATATTTGGGGTGTTAATGATTAAATATTAAGAATTTTTTAATAATAAAGTCATTTACGAATAACTAACTTAAACCCTTCAAAAATGAATCACAAGTACCTTAAAGGCCTTGTATTGGCTGGTGTTGTCTTTGGATTAAATTTTCAGGCACAAGCTCAAGACAAAAGTGAAGTACAACAAATTCGTAGTAAATACAATTTGACAAAACTTCAAACAATGAAAGGAAACTTTCAAAAGATTGCAAAAACAGAAAAAGAACAAGCAAAACAAATTGCAAAACAAAAAGGTTGGAAAACTAAATTTACTACTAAAGATGGTAGTTTAGTTGAATTACAAAGAGTTGTAAATGGTAAACCAATATATTACACCACTTCTAATGCAGCTGCAGCAAAATCTACAAGAGCAAACCATTTAAATGCTGGAGGATCCCTAGGACTTAACTTAATGGGGCAGGGAATGACTGCTTATGTATGGGATGGAGGTCTTGCAAGAGCATCTCACCAAGAGTATGATGGTGCAGGAGGGACAAATCGTTTTTCTATTTTTGATGGTAGTTCTACATTAAACTTTCACGCTGCTCACGTAACAGGAACTATTATGGCATCTGGTGTAAGAGCAGAAGCTAAAGGAATGGCACCACATTCAAAAGTAAGAGGAAGTGACTGGAACAATGATAAATCAGAAGCAATTTCTGCAGCATCTAACGGAATGTTAATTTCTAATCACTCATACGGTTACGCAACTAGAAACCAACAAGGACAAGTTCAATTACCACAAAATTACTTTGGAGGATATATTGACGAATCTAGAGGATGGGATGAAATTATGTTTAACGCACCTAACTACTTAATGGTTGTAGCTGCGGGTAACGACGGTAACGACAATACAGCAAACACGAATCCAACAGGAGGTTCTGGTTTCGATAAATTAACCGGGCACTCAACATCTAAAAATAACTTAGTTGTAGCAAATGCACAAGATGCAAATATTGATTCAAACGGAAATTTAGTTTCTGTTTCTATCAATAGCTCTAGTAGTGAAGGACCAACTGATGATTTTAGAATTAAGCCAGATATTACTGGAAACGGAACAAATGTTTACTCAACTTATGAGAGTAGTAACACCGCTTATAATTCTATTACAGGTACGTCTATGGCTTCGCCTAACGTAACAGGTTCATTGTTATTATTACAACAGCACCACAAAAACTTAAATAATGGAACTTTTATGAGAGCAGCTACCTTAAAAGGTTTAGCGCTACATACTGCAGATGATGCAGGAGTTTCTGGACCAGATGCAGTTTTTGGATGGGGATTATTACATACTAAAAAAGCAGCAGAGGCAATTTCAAATAAAGGGAATACATCTAAGATTGAAGAATTAACATTAACATCAGGTCAAACATATACAATTACTGTAAATGCTGATGGAGTTAATCCATTATTAGCATCTATTTCTTGGACGGATAGACCAGGGGTTGCAACTTCAAGTGTAAATTCAACTACACCTGTATTAGTAAACGATTTAGATTTAAGAGTTACTAAAGGAGGAACATCATATTTACCATATGAATTAACAGGAGCAACAAGCAGTGCAAAAAGAGACAACAATGTTGATCCTTTTGAAAGAGTAGATGTTTCTGGAGCTTCAGGAACATATACAATTACAGTTACAAATAAAGGTTCTTTAACCGGAGGTAGCCAAGATTATACATTAATAGTAACAGGTATTACTGGTACACCAGTTGTATGTAATGCAACTGTACCAACAGGAGTTTCTATAAGCGGAGTTTCTTCAGCAGATGCAACAGTAAACTGGGCAGCTGTAACAGGTGCAACATATGATTTAAGATATAAAGCAACAACATCTTCTACTTGGTCAACAAGTGCAGTTTCTACAGCTACAAAAGCAATAAGTGGTTTAGCAGCTTCTACACAATACGAAGTACAAGTACGCAGTAAGTGTTCTTCAGGGAATTCAGCTTACAGTGCGTCTGTAAACTTTACAACTCCAGCAATTACAATTTCTTATTGTACCTCAAAAGGAGCAAGTGTAAATGATGAATATATTCAGAAAGTAGAATTAGGAACCATAAGTAATACTTCAACAGGAGGAAACGGATATTCAGATTTCACATCAATCTCAACTACTTTAGCAAAAGGAGTATCTAATACAATTACAATTACTCCAAAATGGACAGGTACTGTTTATGATGAAGGATATGGTGTATTTATTGATTATAACCAAGATGGAGATTTCTCTGATGCAGGAGAAACAGTGTACACAAAAGCAAAATCGAAAACTACACCTGTAGTTGGCTCTTTTACCGTACCAACATCAGCAACAACAGGAGAAACAAGAATGCGTGTAGTATTAAAGTACAATGCAACACCAACAGCATGTGAGGCTTCTTTTGAATATGGAGAAGTAGAAGATTATACGGTTGTAATTGGAGGGTCACAAGCAGATACTACTGCACCAAGTGCGCCAGCTAGTTTAGCAGCATCAAGTGTAACACAAACTACTTTAACATTAAACTGGTCAGCATCTACAGATAATGTAGCAGTAACTGGGTATGATGTTTACCAAGGAGCAACTTTATTAGGCTCTACTACAGGAACATCTACAAATATTACTGGTTTAACAGCAGCAACGGCATATACTTTCTCTGTAAGAGCAAAAGATGCTGCAGATAATGTATCAGCATCAAGTAATGTTGTAAGCGTAACTACTTTATCAAACCAAGTTTCTTATTGTGCATCAAAAGGAAACAGATCTTCTTATGAGTGGATTGATAATGTAGAATTAGGAGGAATGACTAACGCAACTGCAGGAAATGGTGGTTACGGAGATTTTACCTCTAAAGTAGCAACATTAGGTCAAGGAAGTTCAAACTCAATGATTGTAAGTGCAGGTTTTTCAGGAACAGCATATACAGAGCACTGGGCAGTATGGATTGACTTTAACCAAGACGGAACATTTGCAGATAGCGAGAAAGTGGTTTCAGGATCATCATCAAGCGCAAATAACTTAACAGCAACAGTTGCTGTACCATCTAATGCAACATTAGGTCAAACAAGAATGCGTGTTTCAATGAAATACAATGCAGCACAAACGGCTTGTGAAACATTCGCAGACGGTGAAGTAGAAGACTATACTGTAAATATTACGGCATCAGCATCTAACTTTAACACCACTTTTACAGATGTAAAAGGAGATGCTTTAGGAAACGAAGCAAGCTTAAGTTTAATGGCATATCCTAATCCAGCTACAAATTTTGTACAAGTTAAATTAGCTTCTAAAGCTGATAATATGACATACAAAATTGTAAATGTAATTGGTAGAGTTGTACAGAAAGGTCGTTTAGATTCTTCGAACATTAACGTGTCTAACTTAAATACAGGAATGTATATTTTAGAAGTAAATGATGGTCAGAAATCATTAACAACTAAATTAATGAAGAAATAATAGAGCTTTTTATTTCGAGGAAAGTTTAAGGAATATAAACCTTAGCTATCTCCTTGCGATTAAATAAATAAAACCCGAGCATTTGCTCGGGTTTTTTGTTTCTTTGCATAAAATATAGAATATGAATTACCTATCGGTTGAAGGCATTGCAAAAGCTTACGGAGAAAAAGTATTATTTGAAGATATTTCTTTCGGAATCAATAAAGATCAAAAAATAGCTTTTGTTGCTAAAAACGGTAGTGGTAAAACCTCTATTTTAAATATTATAGCAGGAGTTGATGAATCTGATTCGGGGCAAGTGGTTAGTCGAAAAGACATTGATATTGCTTATTTATCACAAGCGGATAACTTAAATCCAGACTTAACGATAGAAGAAACTATTTTTTCTACGGATAACAAAGTTTTATCAGTAATAAAGCAATACGAAAAAGCAGTAGAAAATCCTGATAATGCAGATGCATTTCAAGAAGCTTTCGAGTTAATGGAGCAATATAATGCGTGGGATTTTGAAACGCAATACACACAAATATTATCGAAGTTAAAGTTAGATAACTTACAGTTAAAAGTAGGGAAACTTTCTGGTGGACAAAAAAAGCGTTTAGCCTTAGCTATCGTACTAATTAAAAAACCAGATCTATTAATTTTAGATGAACCTACTAACCATTTAGATTTAGAAATGATTGAATGGTTAGAAGTCTTTTTTGCCAAAGAAAAAATAACCTTATTTATGGTTACGCACGACCGTTATTTCTTAGAACGTGTGTGTAATGAGATTATCGAATTAGATGAAGGTAAATTATATAAATATAAAGGTAATTACTCATATTACCTTCAAAATAAAGAAGAACGTTTAGCACTGGAAGCTACCAATTTAGGAAAAGCTAAAAGTTTATTTAAAAAAGAATTAGATTGGATGCGTCGCCAACCAAAGGCACGTACTACAAAATCTAAATCTCGTATTGAAGATTTTAATCAAATTAAAGATAAAGCTCACCAGCGACGTAACGAGCATGAAGTACAGTTAGAAATTAACATGGAGCGTTTAGGGAGCAAAATTTTGGAGCTTCATAAAATGAAAAAATCGTTTGATGATAAAGTAATTTTAGATGGCTTTGATTATGTTTTTAAACGCGGAGAACGTATTGGTATTATAGGTAAAAACGGTACAGGTAAATCTTCTTTTTTAAATATGTTAACTGGAGCTATCGAATTAGATGGCGGAAAAGTAACTGTAGGAGAAACTGTAAAGTTTGGATATTACACCCAAAACGGAATTGAAATAAAACCAGGACAAAAAGTAATTGAAGTAGTTAAAGAATTCGGAGAATATATTCCGTTATCTAAAGGACGAAAAATATCTGCAAGTCAATTATTAGAGCGCTTTCTTTTTGATAAAAAAAAGCAATACGATTTTGTAGAAAAATTAAGTGGAGGAGAACAAAAACGTTTGTACTTATGTGCGGTTTTAATTCAGAATCCGAACTTTTTAATTTTAGATGAGCCTACCAACGATTTAGATGTTGTAACGCTAAATGTATTAGAAAATTTCTTACTAGATTATCCTGGTAACTTAATGGTGGTTTCTCACGACCGTTATTTTATGGATAAAATTGTAGATAACTTATTTGTATTTAGAGGAGAAGGAAAAATTGAAAATTTCCCTGGCAATTACTCTGATTTTAGAGCTTATGAAGATTCTAAGGCAACAGAAGCAAGAGAAGTAAAAAAAGAAGTTGTAAAGCCTGTTAAAACAGCTAAGAAAGTAGCTTTAAGTTTTGATGAGAAACGCGAATGGGGTTTACTTGAAAAAGATATCGAAAGGTTGCAAAAGAAGAAAGAAGTTATTGAAGGTAAATTTAATAACGCTGAATTTTTACCCGAGGAAATTAATGATAAATCAATAGAGCTTCAGCAAATATCAGATGATTTAGAAACTAAAGAAGAACGTTGGTTAGAACTTTCTATGAAAATAGAAGGGTAGTAGTCTTTTTTTATAAGATTTATTATAAAAACTAGATGTAATTCTAAAGCTTAACAATAGCTGTTTTAGCGAGCATTGGTTTATTAAAAAAGTGCAATACTAATTGTATATAACAGTCTAGGTTTTTAGAATGTTAGTTCGAGTGATTTTTTGGCAAAAAATCGTATCGAGAACTCGTTATGTAGCTAAAGTCCTATTCTCGATACAAACTTTACTCATTTCAATCTTAAAATTCACTCGAATTGACAGCGTTTTATCAAAATAGATAATAAGAACTTAAACCTTAACAACAGCTTTTTCTGTGAGCATTGGTTTATTTAAAAATCGTAAAACTAATTGCGCTACAGCAACGGTATCACGTTCACAATACTGAATAATACGCGGTAAGTTTTTTTCTTTGTAATACACATTGGCTACTTCGCTACCATCAATATCTTGTTTTGGTGAAGGAATTCCTAAAATAGAGGTTAATAATTTTAAAGAAGTGTAGTGTTTGTAATCACCAAATTTCCATAATTCTAAAGTGTCTAAATGCGGAACCTCCCAAGGTTTTTTACCAAATAAATTTAGTTTTTTAGGCAAGTTAATTCGGTTGATAATCATTCGGCGTGCGATGTACGGAAAATCGAATTCCTTACCATTATGTGCGCATAATAAATGTTTATTTTGATTAAAATGTTTATCAAGCAATTCTTTAAAATCATTTAAAATAACGCCTTCATCATCCGAAGAAAAAGAAGTAATCCTAAATTGTTCTGTTCCATTATTTTCAACGAAATAACCGACAGAAATACAAATTATTTTTCCAAATTCAGCCCATATACCCGCACGATAATAAAAATCTTCAACATTAATTTCATCCTTCCGTTGATATTGTGTTTTTAAAGCATATAAATTTTGTTTTTCATCCGATAAATCAGAGAATAATTCTACTTCAGGAACCGTTTCAATATCTAAAAACAAGATATCCTGTAAGTTAATTTTATCTAGCATTTTTTATTTCTTTTTTTAAAGATACAAAACCTCCTTATAAAAGAAAAACTTGTAGTTGTTAGTTACATTAGTATTTAAGCAAAGGTTTATGAATGATTAAATGAATGTTAAGTTAAGTAGTAGTGTACAAGATTTATAATATTATAGTTACTTTTGGGTAACACAATATAAAATGACCTATGAATACGAATGATGTTAAAATTTTACTTGTTGATGATGAGCCTGATATTTTAGAAATAGTAGGATATAACTTAAAATCAGAAGGGTATCAAGTTTTTACAGCCAACAACGGTGCAGAAGGAGTTAAATTGGCAAAAAAAGTAAGTCCGCATTTAATTTTATTAGATATAATGATGCCTCAGATGGATGGTATTGAAGCGTGTCAAAAAATAAGAAGTATTAAATCTTTAGAGAATGTAATTATTTCTTTTTTAACAGCTCGTGGAGAAGATTACTCACAAATGGCAGGTTTTGATGCTGGCGCTGACGATTATATTACAAAACCTGTAAAACCAAAAATATTAGTAAGTAAAGTAAAATCTCTTTTAAGACGTTTAAAAACAGCAGATGAAAAAGATGCTACAACGAAAGTTGGCAATATTGTTATAAACAGAGATGAATATGTAGTTTTTCAAGGTGATAAAAAGATAGCTTTACCACGAAAAGAATTCGAATTATTATCATTATTAACATCAAAGCCAGGCAAAGTATTTAAAAGAGAAGTAATTTTAGATAGTGTTTGGGGAAATGAAGTTGTGGTAGGAGGAAGAACTATAGATGTTCACATTCGTAAACTTCGAGAAAAAATAGGAGATGATTTCTTTAAAACTGTGAAAGGAGTTGGGTATAAGTTTGTTTTAGAGGAAGAAAAATAATTAATAAACCAAAAAAATTATATAGATTGCTTAGTAAGCAATCTATTTTTTTATAATGAAGAAAATTAAAAAAACATACCGATATGCACTCTGGTCAGCACTATATTCTACTTCAATTTCAGTAGTAATAGCATTACTATCTTACTTTCTTCTAATTAATTTATTAGGTATTGGAGCCGTTATTGTATTCGGAATTGTAATGTTTGTTATTTCATTTTTTATAATTCAGTACAGAGCCGAATATTTTATATATCAAAGAGTAAAAAAATTATATGAAAATATATCTATTCTTGATGTTAACGATTTAGAAAGAAAAAATGTAACAACAGATGTTGAAGCACTAACTAACAGTGTACAAAAATACGTTGAGGAAAGAAGTGAAGAAATAGCTGTATTAACCCAAAGAGATAGTTTTAGAAGAGATTTTTTAGGAAATGTAGCTCACGAGTTAAAAACACCACTTTTTACAGTACAAGGTTATATTTTAACGTTGATTGAGGGCGCAGCTGAAGATGAAGAAATACGTACAAAATATTTAAATAGAGCTAATAAAGGAGTAGAGCGATTAACCTCAATTATTAAAGATTTAGATATGATTGCTAAGTTAGAAACTGAGGGGATGAAAATGAATATAGAAACCTTTAATATTTTAGAGCTTATTCAGAATGTTTTTGATCTTTTTGAAATGAAGGCAAAGAAGAGAAATATTACTTTAATGTTTGATAAACTATATGATTTTCCTCATTTTGTTAAAGGAGATGTAGAGCGTATAGAGCAGGTTTTAATTAATTTAGTAGTAAACTCTATAAAATATGGTAAAGTAGGTGGTGTTACAAAAATAAGTATTGAAAGCTATAACCCTAATAAATTTATCATTAAAATAATTGATGATGGAGAGGGAATTAAACAAGAGCATATTTCTCGTTTATTCGAACGTTTTTATAGAGTAGATCAAAGTCGTTCTCGTGAACAAGGTGGTTCAGGATTAGGTTTATCTATCGTAAAACATATTATCGAAGCACATCACGAAACTATTTTGCTAAAAAGTGATTACGGTAGAGGTTCTGAGTTTTCTTTTACTTTAGAAAAAGCAATATAAAAGAATTTTCACCTAATTATTAGTAGCTCTTTTAACAAACAAATAGTAGTTTCTGTCAGGGACACAAAATTTTAAGCAATCTGTACAAATGTTATGTATTTAACTAGTTTTTCTGCTGATATTTGCAGTGTAACACACAAAGAAATTCATATTGATAATTGGGGGATTAATCAATAAATATAAAAAAAGCGTCACTTTTAAAGTGACGCTTTTTTAGATATATATGTTTTATTTTTACATTAAATCGAACCCGATATCTTTTCGGTAATTCATACCTTCAAAAGAAATTTTATCAATACTCTTATAAGACTTTTCTAACGCTTCTTTAATAGAATATCCAAAAGAAGTAATTGCCATAACTCTTCCTCCGTTAGAAACTACTTTTCCGTCTTTTTGGGTAGTTCCGGCATGAAAAACGATAGAATCATTTACCGATTCGAAACCAGTAATTTCTTTCCCTTTTTCATAAGCCTCAGGGTAACCGCCAGCAACTAACATTACCGTTGTAGCTGTTTGAGAAGTAACTTCGTATGATTTTTCATGCAAAGTTTGATTTGCAACACCTTCAAATAAATCTAGCAAGTCAGATTTAATTCTAGGTAAAACAACCTCTGTTTCAGGATCTCCCATACGCACATTGTATTCTACTACAGATGGATTTCCGTTGTCGTTCATCAATCCTATAAAAATAAATCCGCGATAATCAATTCCGTCTTTTTGTAAGCCGTTTATAGTTGGTTTTACAACGAGTTCTTCTACTTTTTGTAAGAAATCATCTGTAGCAAATGGAACGGGAGAAATAGCGCCCATTCCGCCTGTATTTAAGCCAGCATCACCTTCACCAATACGTTTGTAGTCTTTTGCAGAGGGTAAAATTTTATAATTTTTTCCGTCAGTTAAAACAAAAACAGAGAGTTCAATTCCGTTTAAAAACTCCTCGATAACTACTGTAGACGAAGCTTCTCCGAATTTTTGATTCGAAAGCATTTCTTCTAATTCAGATTTTGCTTCTGCTAAATCAGTTAAAATTAAAACTCCCTTCCCTGCTGCCAATCCATCAGCTTTTAAAACGTATGGAGGTGCTAAAGTTTCTAAGAATTTTTTTCCTTGAGCTAAAGTTTCGGCTGTAAACGATTCGTATTTTGCAGTAGGAATGTTGTGTTTTATCATAAACTGCTTCGAAAAATCTTTACTTCCTTCTAATAAAGCCCCGTCTTTTTTAGGGCCAATTACAGGAATGTTTTTCAAGTCGTTATCTGCTAAGAAAAAATCGTGAATACCCGCAACTAAAGGAGCTTCAGGGCCTACAACTACCATCGTAATATTGTGTTTTAAAACAACTTCTTTTACTTTGTTAAAATCAGTAGGATTAATAGTAATATTTGTAGCTACTTTACTTGTACCTGCATTACCAGGTGCTACAAAAAGTTTTTTTGTTTTGTTACTTTCTGAAAGGCTTTTAGCAAATGCATGCTCTCTACCTCCAGATCCTAAAATTAAGATATTCATTGTTGTTGTGTTGTTGTGTTGTAATTGCAAATATAAAGTAAGAAAAAAGGCTATAGGCAAAACAACTCTCAAAAATCAGCTAAAAAACAAAAAAAGCCTTCTTTTTACTTAAAAGAAGGCTTTTTAAAATTTATTTGTGATTGTACTGTTACTAAAATATTTGCTCTAATATTTTTTGAGTAATAGCATAGGTTGGTGTTACTCCGCTCATTCCTAACCCTCCAGAAGCAAGTGTTGCACCTGTTTCTAAGGGGTTATCTGAAGCATAATATGCGTATCTTACTTTAATATCTTCTCGTACGTTTCCTCTAATTTTAGAAGCAGATTGAATTGCTTTTTGATAATGTGCGCCTTCCATTTCTAAACCAATAACATTCCAGGTAGAATCATGGAAGAACTTAAGTAAGTCTTTATTTTGTAAAGAAGTTCCTAGTACACTCACCATCGTTCCATCAAAAACCTGTACACCAAAGTCTTCTAAATCTTCTTTTGCTAATTCGTTTTTAAACGGATAATTATCAGCAGTACCTTCAAAAATATGTGAAGAAGGAATCATAATATCTCCTTTACCACCTTCTAAAATACCAGCTTTACCCATAATAGAAACCGAAAGAACATCTAAGTGAGTAGATGTGTTTCCTGATTTATATGGCTTCAATAATTCATCCATTGTTTCAAATGCTTGTTCTCCGAAAGCATAATCCATTACAATAATTACTGGTTTTTCGCCGACAGAATTTACTTTGTCGTATGAAGTTGTATCGAAATCGATTTTATCAGTATCAATAATCTGAACGTTGATATTGGTTCCTGAAGTATCTTTTAAATAGATTAATCCGTTTTCTGATGCGTAATTTTTAACAGCCTTTTGTAAAGGTTGGCTATTCGCATTACTTAATACTTCAAAAAGCTCAAAGCCTTTATGCTTTTTCGTTTCTTTTGGTAAGGCATTTTGTGCGTAAATACTATTCATAACACTGTGCATATTGGCACTAATAATATGAATAGGGCGTTCTAGTAAATTATTATCTAAAAGATTCTTTTTAATGTTGTTAGCCCAGATTTCACCATAAAAATGATGTCCAATTTCTTCAATTAAAACAGAACTAAATTTTACAGAGCGTTTTTGTTCTAAAAGCGCTTCGTTTATAGCTAGTTTACCTAACCAATAAATAAGGTGGAAAAAACGATTCGGATTTTCTTCAGTAGCAAACGTATTATAAGCATCGTAAACCTCGTCGTACGTTCTTCCTAAGATATTACCAAGGTGCACAACAATTACATCTTTTTCTTCGTCTGTAAGGGTTTTGTTATATAAAACAACCTCTTCTAAATGAACCCATTCTCTAATAAAACCTTCGCCATTATCAATAACAACGCGATCTTTAATTTTATGAGATTCTATAAATAAGAAAGTAAGGTGTGTAAGAATATCGTAAATTTCAGAACGACCACGTGTAATTTCAATATTCATTTGATCTTTATCGATACGGTAACAATTTCTTCTTCTTTTAGGAGGAACAATTGTTTTAAATTTAGAGTTTCTATAACCTTCATCAGCTGTAAGGTAAATGAACTGGCACTCTTCAATTCCTTCTGGTAATCGCTCTATAATATACACTAAACCGTTTAATTCGGTTTTGTCTTCAGCAATCGATCCGTAAATTTCAGGTCTTAATTGTAATAATGATTTACGTAATGTTTCTCCAGAAATACCCATTGGTTTATAAAAACCACGACTAAATAAATGACGCATAGAAATATATAATTTTTCTATGGCATTGGTAGATTCTTGGGCTCTGGTACGTTCTTTATGATTGGGTTTTGACATATTTGTTTTTAAAGCACAAATATACAAAATATGTTGTGGATATTATTTGGTTAAAATAGTATTATATTTTTTTTGATTTTTAAGTAAATCTACTGCTTTACTTATCGTTTCATCATTTTTAAGTTGATGTTTAAAAACGCCTTCTTTGTAAGTATATCGCTCTATAATTTCGTTTTGTATCTCTTTTGATAAAACATCTTCGTTTAACGCTATTTTACTAACTTTTTCTTCTTTTAATTTTTGAGAAATAGCATTATATTCTGGTAAAATAGTAACGTTATTTTTTACTGAAAGATATGCTGTTTTAAATAATTGCTCTTCTTTAGTAACGAAAACGGTGTCTTTGTTTAATAAATACTCTTTAAAGTTATTGAAATCGGTAGTTTTAAAAAGATAATTTTCAGTATTTAAATTGGGATTTTCATTTGTAAAATCGGTAGCAAAATTAAAAATAGCTCTCGATTTTAATAATTTTTTTGTTGCTGTATTTTTTTTAGAAAAGTCCATTTTAATATCGGGAGTAACACCGCCACCTTCATAAACAGTTCGCCCATTTCTTGTGGTAAATAAATTTACTGCTCCGTCAGAAAACTTCGGTACTTTACCTGTTTTAGCATCGCGATTAGCATAATCTAATTCCTGAATGCAACGACCACTTGGTGTATAATATTTAGAAATAGTAGCCTTCATTTGCGTTCCGTAATTTAGCTTAAAATAACGTTGTACTAAGCCTTTACCAAAAGAACGTTCACCCATAATTACAGCGCGATCGTAATCTTGTAAAGCGCCAGAAACAATTTCTGAAGCAGATGCAGAACGCCCATTTATTAAAACAACAATAGGAATTTCAGTGTCTAAAGGTTCTTGATTCGTTTTATAAGTTCTACTATTTTTTTTAATTTTTCCTTGAGTATCAACTACTTTTAATCCTTTTGGGATAAATAAATTAGTAATATTTACAGCATCGAATAAAGAGCCACCTGGGTTACTACGTAAATCGAAAACTAATTTTTTCATTCCCTTTTCTTTTAATTCGCTAAAAGCTTTAGAAACCTGTTGTGTTGCTTTCTGGCTTGTAAATCGTGTTAAAATAATGTATCCGGTTTCGGCATCAATCATATCGTAAAAAGGCACCGGATTTACAATAACTTTATCTAGCTTTAAGCTGATTTTTTTAACAATATTGTTTCTAAGAATAATTAAAGAAAGCTCTTTATTAGGGGTTCCTTTTATCATTTGAGAATATTGACTTTTCTCTAATTCAACCAATTTTTGATCATTTACAGTGGTAATAATATCACCGGCTTTTAAACCTGCTTTATCCGCAGAAAAACCTTTGTAAACCTCGGTAATAACAATTCCTTTTTTTGTATAAAAAGTAGTAATTCCGATGCCACCATATTCCCCTTCACGGCGAATTCGTGCATCTTCCACTTCTTGTTCGTCGTAAAAATTAGTGTAAGGATCTAAACTTTTTAAAGTATTTTTTATGGCTTTATTAGTCAACTCACCAGGGTTAATTTCATCAATATAATTAATGTTTAACTCCTTAAATAAGTTGTTGTAAATCTCTATTTGCTTCGCTATTTCAAAAAAACGAGATTGAAATGAGAATAACAATGAAATGATAATAAGAGCGCTAAAAAAAAGTACTTTTCTATTTTTCATCCTTGGTAGTTTCTGCAACAAAAAGTGTTAATAATTTCTGCATTTTACGTTCTATATCAGCATACGTCCATTCATCTCTTGCAATATAAGAAATCATAAATACATGAGGTTGATTTACAGCGTCATAAATAGTATGTTTTTCTTTTCGGTAGGTTTCTCGCAATAATCGTTTTATGCGGTTTCGATCCACAGCGCTTTTAAAATTTCTTTTAGGCACAGAAACTCCTACCTGAACAGGAAATTTTGAAGTATGTTCAGTTTGTATATACACCATTCGTAGTGGAAAAACTTTTATAGATTTCCCTTCTTCGTATAGCTTTTCTATTAGCTTTTTGCTCTTTAATCGTTCTTGTTGTCCTAGCGTAAATCTCATCTATTACAAACATACATAAATCGATACTAAAAACCATTTTTTTGAGTATTTTTGAATCAATACTTTTAAATAAAACTACTGTAATTAATTTTCGATTCATCGATATTTACTCGCATTAGTAATTAACTTTAACACAAACCTATGAAAGCCGATTTATTTCAAGCCCCAGATTATTATCAAACTGATGATTTGTTAACCGATGAACACAAACTTGTTAGAGATACTGCTCGTGAATGGGTAAAGAAAAATTTATCTCCAATAATAGAGGATGCAGCGCAAGAAGCAAAGTTTCCAATACAATTATTAGAAGGTTTAGCTGAGGTTGGTGCTTTTGGGTCTTACATTCCAACGGAATATGGTGGCGCAGGATTAGATCAAATTTCTTACGGATTAATAATGCAAGAGTTAGAGCGCGGCGATAGTGGTATTCGTTCAACAGCGTCGGTACAATCGTCGTTAGTAATGGGGCCAATTTATAATTACGGAAACGAAGCACAGCGAAAAAAATATCTACCAAAATTAGCTTCTGGTGAATGGATGGGTAGTTTTGGTTTAACAGAGCCAAACCATGGAAGTAATCCGGCAGGAATGGAAACTAAGTTTAAAGACATGGGAGATCATTATTTACTTAATGGTGCAAAAATGTGGATTTCTAACGCGCCAATTTGTGATGTTGCCGTGGTTTGGGCAAAGAATGAAGAAGGACGCATTCATGGTTTACTTGTTGAAAGAGGTATGGAAGGTTTTTCTACACCCGAAACACACAATAAATGGTCATTAAGAGCTTCAATTACAGGAGAACTTATTTTTGATAATGTAAAAATTCCTAAAGAAAACCTACTACCTAATAAATCTGGATTAGGAGCACCTTTGTTGTGTTTAGATGCTGCTCGTTATGGAATTGCTTGGGGAGCAATAGGTGCCGCAATGGATTGTTATGATACTGCTTTGCGTTATGCAAAAGAACGCACACAATTTGGTAAGCCTATTGGGCAATTTCAGTTGCAACAGAAGAAATTAGCAGAAATGATTACCGAAATTACAAAGGCACAACTTTTAACTTGGCGATTAGGTGTTTTAAAAAATGAAGGACGCGCAACGTCGGCTCAAATATCTATGGCAAAACGTAATAATGTTGATATGGCTATAAAGATAGCAAGAGAAGCAAGACAAATTTTAGGAGCTATGGGAATATCAGGAGAGTATTCTATTATGAGGCATTCTATGAATTTAGAAAGCGTAATTACCTATGAAGGAACACATGATGTTCATTTATTAATTACTGGCTTAGATATTACAGGTTTAAATGCGTTTAAATAAAAAAAGAAATGTTCTAATTACTAATTCTCCCCAGAATATAACCAGAACACCTCTCTTTAAATTAACTATTATAAAATAAGAAGAAGTACCCTAAAAGTTTAACCACCAACATATAAATAGAGCACTCCTTCTAATAATTAACTATTATAATTATTGCTACAAAAAATTATTCTTTTTTCTTACCACTGCTTATAAGTATTAAAAGAGTTATAACTAAACCTAGGCAAACAAGACCAAAAATGGCAATCATAAAGGTGCCGTTTGTCCAAGAAACTAAAGGGGTATTAACTAATTGTATCATAGTTATTTATATTTATTTCAAAAATAAAGATAAGATTAACTGTAAAATATGATTTTTATCAGGTTTTAGAAGTAGTTGATTAGAAAATAGTTTTATTTCTAATGATGATTTATGAAGTTTTAAAGAAAAAAATGTAATTATATTGTTTCTAATTTAATCAGTCAAAAATATTATTTAGATCGGTTGTTGCTATTTTCTTTTTTACCATTATAAATTAGCTCAGCAGTTTCTTTATCTTCTTCTTTTGTAGTTGTTTCAATTATATTGTTAATGACAGAAGAACTGATGTTAAAAACACAACAAATAGGAAAGTGATCAGAACCTATATACCCTAAAAGGCGTAATTCTTTTATAATAATAGAAGTGCTGTGAAAAACTAAATCTAAAGGAGCTCTAAAAAACCAATATTTAGCATGATAAGAAGCAAGAATACCTCTACCATTTCTACCATCAATTAAGCCACTATTTTTACGAAACAAATCGGCAATTCTAGACCAAGAAACAGTATTAAAATCACCAACAACAAGCGTTGGTTTTTTAATTTCTTTAACTCGTTTTGCAATACACATTAAATCGCCATCACGTTCTTTAGAAGTTTCTTCTTCGGTTGGACTCGGCGGCGGTGGATGCACACAAAAAACAACAAAACCTTCTCCATTTTTTGTTTTAAAATGAGCCTCAATACTCGGAATGTCATTTGCAATAAAATAGTGTGTCTTTATTTCTTGAAAAGGAATTTTTGCATAAAAATGCATTCCGTAGGTGTTTTCTAGCGTTATTTTTTCGGTATAAGGATAATCGCTTTCTAGGCTACGCATTTCAAGTTCCCAATCTTTATTACTTTCGATGGTAACAAAAAAATCAGGTTTTTCACTTCGGATAAATTCTTTAAACTTTTTAAACTGAGTATTAAACTGATAAATATTAGCAGAAATTACTTTAAATCTTTGTGAATCAGTCATGCTTTTCTTTTCGCGTTTATAAAACTTAGTAAAACGAGCTAAAAGATAGATGTTGTAAATAATTAAAATAATTTGAAATATTAAAATTAACCAAAACCACTTGTTTCTATCAGAAAAAACAAAAAGACCAATACTTACAATTATTTGAAGAATTAATAGTTGTATTTTAATAAATTCAGGAACACGAAAAGCCCAATGCTGATTTTTTACAAACGGCAATAGGTTTAAAAAAATAAGAACTAGTGATAAGATTAGAAAAAACACATCCATTTCTAAAAATTTATGCAAAGTTACCATAAACATGGGCCAATACAATAGTTAAATCATAATTAGGATTATTCTTTAAATTTAGTATCTAATCCGTCAATACTAGTTTGGTTTTTATCTTCCCAGTATTGCTCAATACCACTTTCTCCTATGTCATCTGCCCAATCTAACAGTTCGTTGCGTTCTTCTTTGTATTCGTAAAAAGGGATTGACATGCCGCATGAATTTTGTGCACTTTCAATAGTTACATCAAATATTTGTCGAGTTCCTGATAGTTTAGGAAATTGACTAATTAATTCATTCCAGTCACTATCATTTGGCAATACTTCTTTTGCTTTTCCATACAAACGTAAAATGTTTGGAGCGCCTTCAAAAGCACAAAACATAATAGTAATTCTTCCGTTCTCTAATAAATGAGCTGAGGTTTCATTTCCGCTTCCCGTAACACTTAGCCAAGCAACGCGATTTTCGTTTAATACCCGAAAAGAATCCATTCCTTTAGGAGAGAGGTTTATGCGTCCGTCTTTAGCAGCAGTTGCTACAAAAAAAACTTTTTGTGCTTCAATAAATTTTTGAATTCTAGAAGTAATTTTATTGTAAAATTTAGCCATAATTTTTTATTATTCTTCCCAGTCTTTAGTACGTTCAACAGCTTTTTGCCATTTTGCATATAATTTTTCTCTTTTTTCTGAAGGAAAAGTAGGAGCGAAGGTGTTGTTAATTTTTCGCCTATTTAAAATATCCTCTTGTTTCCATAAACCAACAGAAATACCAGCTAAATAAGCGGCTCCCATAATGGTGGTTTCAATAATTGCTGGTCGTTCAACTTTTGTGTTTAAAATATCTGCTTGAAATTGCATTAAGTAATCATTAGCGCAAGCACCGCCATCAACTTTTAAAGAAGTTAATTCAACTTCACTATCTTTTTGCATTACCTCTAAAATATCTTTAGTTTGGTAGGCAAGAGATTCTAAAGTAGCTTTTACTAAATGGTTTTTACCTGTGTCTCTGGTTAATCCGAAGATAGCACCACGTGCATACATATCCCAATATGGGGCACCTAAACCAGCAAAAGCAGGAACGACATATACAGGGTTTTCTCCTTTAATCTCTTTGGCTAAAGCTTCACTTTCTTCGGCATTGCTAATAATTTGTAATCCGTCACGTAACCACTGAATTGCTGAGCCTGCAACAAACACACTTCCTTCAAGAGCATAGTATATTTTATTATCAATTCCCCAAGCAATGGTTGTTAACAATCCGTTTTTAGAATATTCAAGGTTTTCACCAGTATTCATCAACATAAAACAGCCGGTACCGTAAGTGTTTTTAGCTTCACCTTTACTAAAACATGCTTGTCCGAAAAGTGCAGCTTGTTGGTCACCAGCAATTCCTGCAATCGGAATTTGATATCCATCTAATTCATAGTTTCCAAAATGATGTGAAGAGGGTTTTACTTCAGGTAACATTTTGATAGGAATATTGAGTTCTTTTAATAATTTTTCATCCCAACATAAATTTTTAATATCATACAGCATGGTGCGAGAAGCATTACTGTAATCTGTAGCATGAACTTTACCGTTGGTTAAATTCCAAAGTAACCAAGTATCAATAGTTCCGAATAATAAATTTCCTTTATCGCCTTCTAATTTAGCATCTTTAACGTTATTTAAAATCCAATTTATTTTAGTGGCAGAAAAATAACTATCTATTACTAAGCCCGTAGTTTTACGTACATAGTTTTCTAAGTCTTTTTTCTTTAATTGCTCGCAAATATTAGCAGTTCGTTTGTCTTGCCAAACAATAGCATTGTATATAGGTTTACCTGTTTTTTTGTTCCAAACAACAGTCGTTTCTCTTTGGTTGGTTATACCAATACCTACAATTTCAGAAGGAAGAATTTTAGCTTGTTTAATCGCTTTTTTAAATGTTGATAATTGAGTTTCTAAAATCTCTTCAGCATTGTGTTCTACCCAGCCAGAATGTGGGAAAATTTGTTTAAATTCTTGCTGATTCATTGCAATTATTTCTCCAGACTCGTTAATAATTACCGAACGAGAGCTCGTTGTACCTTGATCTAACGCAACAATGTATTTTGCCATTTAAATTGTAATGAGTAGTTAAAGGAAGCAATTTACAATTTAAAATTTGGCAAATAAAAAACCTTCTTGATAATTTTATCAAGAAGGTTTTTATCCCATTTTTAATTGTTACTAATGTTTTAAAGCATACCCAGCACCTTTACCTAGTTCAGATAAAGTTGATAAAAAGTCGTTTAAAATCACTGTAGTTTTTTTAAGTAAAAAAATCCCCATTTTTTTAAGTTATTAATTAATACCCCTTAAGTTTTGTTCAAAAGAACATTACAAATATATAGTGGCTATTTTATTTTAGAAAGGGGATTACCGTAAGAAAAAATGTGGTTTTCCGAATAAGTAGTTGTTTTTTAGTTGTTTATGAAAAAAAACCTTCTAGAGTTTTCTAGAAGGTTTAGTTTATCCCTTAAATACCATCTTTCGTTATATCCCCATATTCACGAAATCTGATGTGACAAATATATAGTGCTTTTTTTATTCTATAAAAGGGATTACCGCAATAAAAAATGTGTATTACCGCAATGCTATTTTTGTTACTTATTAAAAATAAAAACACCTATCAATAGCAGTGATAGGTGTTTTTTACAAATTGTTTCTTTTTCAGAATCTTCCCATAGAATATTAAATTCTACAGCAAATATATATTGCTTATTTTGCTTTGTGTAGGGGATTACCGCAGTAAAAAGTGTAAATTACCGCAAAAATTAATCTACAATACCTAATTCCTTAGCTTTTAGTACTAAGTCGGTATTGTTATGTGCTTGTAAATCGGTTCGAAGTTTTGCTAGTTTACTTTCTATAGAGCGAACTTTAACTAAAGAACCGTCAGTTTTTTTTACAACACCCTCTAAATTTGCAATTTTAGCATGGTTTGGCAGTTCTTTTAAAATTTGAATAGCAACATCATCCATTTGAATTTCAACTAATGCTCTTTTTAAAAGTTTTTGATGTATTTCATGTGTATAATATATTTCATCCTTTAACATTTTTTGAATGGCAAAGGTTAATTCATCTGTACTGCAATTTCCTTTTAAAATATAAGCAGACGGATTTAAATTATGAATAACATTAAAAACACGATTGGTTTCTGAATGACCAGTAATTACTCCAGTTTTTATATTGATTCCTTCTTGCTGAATCGCTTTTATTAAAGCCTCACCGCCATCTAAAATAACGTTTCCGTTATTGTTATCAAAACTTAAGTCGGTAAAAACAATATGAAATGGATTGCTATGAAGTGTTGTTTTTATTCTAGAAAAGGCTTCATCACAAGAATTTGCGGTTTCTATTTCTAAATTATCGATATCTTTTAGATAAGAAATAATTCCTTCGATAATTAATTGATGGTCATCAACTAAAAGTATTTTTGTTTGTCCAGACATTTATGGGGATTTGTATGCTAGTTTTGGTTCCGTTACCTATTTCGCTTTCAATGTTTAGAGTTCCATTTAACTCTTCAACACGCTCTTGTAGGTTTTGTAAACCAATTCCTTTTTTACTGATATTAGTATCAAAACCAATACCATTATCAGTAATAGTCAAATGTACATATTTTTTATGTACTGTAAAATCGATACTTATTTTACTTGCCTTTGCGTGCTTTTTACTGTTTTGTATACTTTCACGAGTGCTTAAATATAGTAAGCGTTTAATAGCATCATTTATAGTGTGCCATTCGTTTTCTTGCAACCCAGCAACAGTTATTCTAAAATCTAGTTCGAAATAATCGCTTACTAAATTAATTATTTGATCTTTAAAAGAAACTTTACCAAAACTAATACTACTTAATTGATGCGATAAATTACGTACGTTTTCTTTAACGGCATCAAGTTTTTTCGCTTCTTCTAATAAATTAGATTTTTCTAATTTTTGATGTAGTAAACGCAAATCTCCAGCAACTTCGTCGTGCAGTGACTTTGCAATTTGCTGTCGCTCGTGTTCTCTTGCTTGTACTCTTTCTAACTGCGCCAAGTATAATAGTTTTCTTTTTCTGAAAAAGAAAAACAAGATACTCACCCCAAATAATAATAAACCACTTGCAGCCGCCAACCAGCCAATAGTTTTTTGTTGTTTATGATAAGTGATTTCTACCTGTTTCTTTTCGTTATCAGACTTTAAAACAGTGTTTTCTTTTTCTTTTTTATCAGTTTCGTACCTAATTTTAGCAAACTGATTTTTTAGTTGACGCTCTTTAGTAAACAAGCTATCATTAAGTTTAATGTATTGTTGTAAGTAGTTTGTTGATTGCTTACCTGTTGTTAAGTTTGAAAGATTCTTTAAAGCTTCTAGCCATTTTTCATTGTTATGGGTAAGTTCGGCATATTTCAATGCTTTATTTGAATTAAAGAGCGCTTTTTTATTTTGATTAATATCTTTGTAATAGTTAGCTATGTTTATAAGGGTCATACTGGCATTACTAAGATTATTATTGTTTTCTCTAATATTTAATACTTCTTTGTATTGATTTAAAGTATTTTTTTTATTTCCTAATTGATAACTACTATAGGCTAAATTCTCTAATAGTAAAGCGTATTGTATTGGGTGTTTTTCTTTAATACTATCAAAGGCTAATCCTTTTTTAAAATATGGTATAGCTTTTTGGTGGTTGTTTTGATTTTGATAAAGAAGACCTATGTTATTTATAATATATAAATACCCAATACTGTTATTGTTTATTTTATTATAAATTAAAGCTTTATTATAATAAATTAAAGCTTCTTTTTTTTGATTTAGTTCATCTGAGACTAAACCTAAAATATTATAATTTCTTTCTAAATATTTATTAGATTTAATAGGTTCTAAATATTGTAAGGCTTCTATAGCACTTATTTCACCACCTAAATAATCTCTTGCTTGGCGTTGCAAATTAGCAAGGCTTAGTAAGCGATTTCCTACAGATAAAGAGTCTTTTAATTGTTTATAAATGTTTTTAGATTGATGATAATAAAAAAAAGCACTATCAATATTTAGTTTAACTTTTTGTTCTAAAGCTTTAAAATGTAGGTGTTTTGCTAGTAAAGTAGAATCTTTGGTTTTTAAAAAAAGTTTATTAATGTTTTTATTAGCAAAAAGAAGATCTTCAGTTGATTTACTAAAATAAGAATTAATACCTAATAGAAAATTAGTTTTTCTTATTAAAGAATCAACATCAGATTGATTAGCATAAAAAACGGCTTTTTTAAGCAAAGGAATGTTTTTAGGACCATAAACATTATCTACCTTTTTTAAATAGAAATTAACAGAATCTATCTCTCTATTTTGTGAAAAAGAAAATTGAATAAAGAGAACAAGAGAAAATAAGATAAAATTTTTAGTCATAAAATAAAAAAAACACCTTGTTTAAAACAGGGTGTTATAAATAAGTTTATTTACCATCGCCACCTTGGCTACCACCACCACCACCACCGGTGCCTCCTGTTCCTCCACTGCCAATGCCACCAGTATCGTTTCCTCCACCTGTTTTTGGGTTATCTGTATCTGGGCTTAAAGTCATTGCCACTTCTTGTAAATTTTTGTTTTCCATAGTAATAGTTTTTAATTTAAAATTTTAGTGGGGAACTAATTAAGGCAACTAAATTAAGATGTTTAAAATAAAAACACAAAGAATTAACTGCTTTTTATGATGTTGTCTTCTGTGTGTCATTGCGTTTTTAACCTTTCGTCATTGCGAGGTACGAATCAATCTTTAGGTTAGGAGTTTTTAATGAAGAGATTACTTCATTCGTTCCTCTCTCGTAATGACGTGCTGTTTTGTGTTTTCGTCATTGCGATTTAAACCTTTTGTCATTGCGAGGCACGAAGCAATCTGTTAGTTATGTTTTCTGAATGAAGAGATTACTTCGTCATTCTTCCTGGTAGTGACGTGCTGCGTTTTGTGTTTTCGTCATTGTTTTTTAACCTTTCGTCATTGCGATTTAAACCTTTTACGTCATTGCGAGGCACGAAGCAATCTTTAACTTTTGCGTTCTGAATGTTGAGATTACTTCATTCGTTCCTCCTCGTAATGACGTGCTGTGTTTTGTGTTTATGTCATTGCTTTTTAACCTTTTGTCATTGCGAGGTACGAAGCAATCTGTAACTTTTGCGTTCTGAATGAAGAGATTACTTCGTCATTCTTCCTGGTAGTGACGTGCTGTGTTTTGTGTTTTTGTCATTGTTTTTTAACCTTTTACGTCATTGCGAAGCACGAAGCAATTTGTAGCTTTTGCGTTCTGAATGTTGAGATTACTTCGTTCGTACCTCTCTCGTAATGACGTGCTTTTTTGTGTTTTCGTCATTGCGATTTAAACCTTTTACGTCATTGCGAGGCACGAAGCAATCTTTAGCTTAGGAGTTTTTAATGAAGAGATTACTTCGTTCGTACCTCTCTCGTAATGACGTGCTGTGTTTTGTGTTTTCGTCATTGTTTTTTAACCTTTCGTCATTCTTCCTCGTAATGACGTGTTATTTTGTATTTCCGTCATTTCGAATTTAATTTTCCTCGTCATTGCGAGGCACGAGGCAATCTTTAACTTTTTAGTTCTGAATGATGAGATTACTTCGTTCGTTCCTCCTCGTAATGACGTGCTGTGTTTTGTGTTTTCGTCATTGCGATTTAAACCTTTTACGTCATTGCGAGGCACGAAGCAATCTGTAGCTTTTGCGTTCTGAATGATGAGATTACTTCGTTCGTTCCTCTTTCGTAATGACGTGCTTTTTTGTGTTTTCGTCATTGCGATTTAAACCTTTTACGTCATTGCGAGGCATGAAGCAATCTGTAGCTTTTGCGTTCTGAATGTTGAGATTACTTCGTTCCTCCTCGTAATGACGTGCTGTGTTTTGTGTTTTCGTCATTGCGATTTTAATCTTTGCATGTCATTGCGAGGCACGGAGCAATCTTTAACTTTTGAGTTCTAAACGGAGAGATTACTTCGTCGTTCCTCTTCGTAATGACGTTAGAAATTAAACAGCCAATCCTCGGATAAATCTAACCAATTAGGGTTTTCCTCATTAATTAGATCTTCTTTGCTTTTCCTGTTCCCTGATTTTAATTGTTTTTCTCTTGCAATAGCATCGTTTATAGAAGTGAGTTCTTCGAAATAAATTAGTTTATTGCAATTGTATTTGAATGAAAACCCTTTATGCTTTCCTGTTTTATGCTCTTGAATTCTTTTTATTAAGTTTGATGTTACTCCGATATAAATAACGGTATTGTTTTTATTGGTTAGAAAATAAACATACGGGTTTTTCATGCTTTACAATTTACATTATTGTAAAGTATAAAGCAATTTTTAGTTTGTGTATTCTAAATTGTGAGATTACTTCGTCATTCCTCCTCGTAATGACGTGCTATGATTTTGTATTACCGTCATTGTGAGGCACGAAGTAATCTTAGGCTTTTGAGTTCTGAATGTTGAGATTACTTCGTTCATACCTCTTTCGTAATGACGTGCTGTATTTTTGTCATTGCGATTTTAACCTTGGCACGTCATTGCGAGGCACGAAGCAATCTGTAACTTTTGAGTTCTAGTTACAGAGTTTACTTCGTTCCTCTTCGTAATGACATACTATGAAGTCATCTTATTAAATAAATCCCAAAGTACAACGCCGCAACTAACAGAGATGTTTAAAGAATGTTTGGTGCCTAATTGCGGAATTTCAATACAAAAATCAGCAGCAGAAACCACATCTTGTTGTACTCCTTTTACTTCATTACCCATTACTACAGCGTATTTCTGGTTAGCTTCGGGAGTGAATTTATTTAGTTTTGTACTGTTCTCAGCTTGTTCAATGGCCAATACTTTAACGTTATCTTGTTTAAGTTTTTCAACTAATTCAATTGTATTTTCAACATATTGCCAAGCAACAGATTCAGTAGCTCCTAACGCTGTTTTATGAATTTCTTTATTTGGTGGGGTAGCGGTAATACCACAGAGATATATTTTTTCAATCAAAAAAGCATCCGAAGTTCTAAAAACCGATCCCACATTATTTAAACTACGGATGTTATCTAACACGACAATGATGGGTGTTTTTTCGGTTTGTTTAAACTCATCAACCGTAATTCTACCTAACTCACTATTTTTTAGTTTTCTCATAAATAATGTTAACTTTAAAATCGAATATTTATCTTCGCAAAACTAATTGAAAAAATCTAAAAAGTTGGCAAAAACAAAGGCAAAAAAGGTGACTCCACTAATGCAACAATACAACGGAATTAAAGTTAAATATCCGGATGCAATGTTACTGTTTAGAGTGGGAGATTTCTACGAAACCTTTGGTGAAGATGCAGTAAAAGCATCTAAGATTTTAGGAATTATTTTAACAAAAAGAGGTGCCGGTAGCGAAAGCGAAACTGCTTTGGCTGGTTTTCCACACCACTCGTTAAATACCTATTTGCCTAAATTAGTAAAATCGGGTTTACGTGTTGCTATTTGTGATCAGCTAGAAGATCCTAAAATGACAAAAACGATTGTAAAACGTGGTGTTACCGAATTGGTTACTCCTGGTGTTGCTTTAAATGATGAGGTATTACAATCGAAGTCAAATAATTTCTTAGCTGCAATACATTTTGGCAAAAAATTAGTAGGTGTTTCTTTTTTAGATGTTTCTACAGGAGAGTTTTTAATTGCGCAAGGAAACGAAGAGTATATCGATAAACTGCTGCAAAACTTTACGCCAAGTGAAGTTTTGGTTGAGAAAAAAAATAAACAGCGATTTTTAGAATTATTCACCAATCGTTTTCATACTTTTTATTTAGAAGATTGGGTTTTTCAAAAGGAATACGGAAACGAATTATTAAGCAATCATTTTAAGGTTAAAAACTTAAAAGGATTTGGAGTTGAAGAATTAGAACAAGGTATTGTTGCGGGTGGGGCGGCGATGCATTATTTATCAGAAACACAACACAATAAAATAGAGCATATTCAATCGATAAGCAGAATTGCTGAAGATAATTATGTGTGGATGGACCGTTTTACCGTTAAAAACTTAGAGTTGTACGGCGGAAACGATGTAAATGCTGTTTCGTTATTAAACGTAATTGATAAAACAATTTCTCCTATGGGAGGGCGTTTGTTAAAACGTTGGTTAGCATTACCGTTAAAAGATTTAGAGCAGATTAAAAAACGCCATGAGTTGGTAAAGTTTTTAATAGATAATGATGCTTTTTTCGAAACCGTTGCGTATCAATTAAATCAGGTTTCAGATATCGAAAGGTTGATTTCGAAAGTAGCCACGGGTAAGGTTTCTCCGAGAGAGGTTATCTTATTAAAAAACTCATTAAAAGCTATTCTACCGATAAAAACATCCGCAGAAAAAACGAATAACAAAACAGTACAAGAAATAGGAAAGCAATTACACGATTGTAAACTATTAATTGATAAAATAACAACTTCAGTTTTAGAGGAAGCGCCTGTAAATATTAGTAAAGGAAACGCTATTGCAAAAGGTGTTTCTGCCGAGTTAGATGAACTACGAAGTATTTCTAATTCAGGTAAAGAATATTTAGATGAAATGTTGGCTCGTGAAATAGAACGAACGGGTATTACGAGTTTAAAAATAGCTTTTAACAACGTTTTTGGTTATTATATTGAGGTTCGAAATAGGTTTAAAGATCAGGTTCCTGAAGAGTGGATTCGTAAGCAAACTTTGGTAAATGCCGAGCGTTATATTACCGAAGAGTTAAAGGAATACGAAACAAAAATATTAGGAGCCGAAGAAAAAATTCAGCAATTAGAAGCAGATATTTTTGCGAAATTGGTGCAGTTTATTATTGGCTTTGTAAAGCCAGTACAACAAAATGCTCAAAATATTGCAAAGATAGACGTGTTATTGTCTTTTGCTCAATTGGCGATAGATAACAACTATGTGCGTCCGATGATGGATGACAGCACAGATATCGAAATTAAAAATGGACGTCACCCAGTAATAGAAAAACAATTGCCAATTGGCGAAGAGTATATTGCAAACGATGTGGTGTTAAATCGTAATCAGCAACAAATAATCATGATTACGGGTCCCAATATGTCGGGTAAATCGGCAATATTACGCCAAACAGCCTTGATAGTTTTGTTAGCACAAATGGGAAGTTATATTCCGGCTCAGAATGCTCGAATTGGTATTGTTGATAAGATTTTTACCAGAGTAGGAGCGAGTGATAATATTTCGATGGGAGAATCTACTTTTATGGTTGAAATGAACGAAACAGCATCAATCTTAAATAATATCTCTGAACGTAGTTTAGTATTGTTAGATGAGATTGGTAGAGGAACTTCTACTTATGACGGAATTTCAATTGCTTGGGCTATTGCCGAATATTTACATGAGCATCCATCAAAAGGAAAAACATTATTTGCTACGCATTATCACGAATTAAATGAAATGACTACTACATTTAAGCGAATTAAAAACTTTAATGTATCAGTAAAAGAATTAAAAGATAGTATTATTTTCTTACGTAAATTGGTTGCGGGTGGTAGTAATCATAGTTTTGGTATTCATGTTGCGAAGCTTGCAGGAATGCCTAATTTGGTAATTAGTAGAGCGCAAAAAATTCTTAAAAAATTAGAAGAAAATAACGCTCATAAAGAAGTGAAAGAGGTTTTAAAAGATAGCCAACACGAAGATATGCAAATGAGTTTCTTTCAGTTAGATGATCCTTTGTTAGAAGATATTCGTGACGAAATCTTAGCGACAAATATTGATACTCTTACGCCAATAGAAGCTTTAATGAAGCTGAATGAAATTAAGCGAATGTTGGTGAAAAAATAAAACTGTTTAGAAAGATAAATTTCCGTCAACCTGAATTTATTTCAGGTTCTCACACAAATTGGTTATCGGTATGATTTAATTCTGAAACAAGTTCAGAATGACGGTTTAAAAAATCTCTAAACAGTTTGTTAATGTTATAACTTCCCTCTTAAAACTAAAACAGGAATATTACAATGAAATTCCTTTTTTTGAATTGAGTTTTTTTCCCATAGTTTTTGAAAAAAACCTCGTTTTCTTCTAAAAACACATAATAAATCAGGATTATGAGATTGAAAATGCTCTAAAACTCCTAGAAAAGTAGTTGCGTTTTCTGTAACTGTTAAATTATTTTGGCCTCTTTTTAATTCGCTATCTAAAACTAAATCTTCTTCGGTATAATCAGGTGTTTTTACCAACAATAAATTAGATGAAGCAACAAAAGTTTCTAAAATTTTATGCAACGGATCTAATACATTTTTTTTATTCATAACCCCCGATTTAAAAGCTGTTAATACATTTTTTATAGGTATGAATTTATAACCTTCAGGAACAACTAGCATAGGAATGTCAGTTTGTTTTAAAACACTACCAGATGTATTACCTAAAAACATTTCTTCTTTAATAGAATTACTTTTAGGTCCCATAATAATTAAATCGATATTTAATTCTCTGTTTATAGAAGTAATACTTTCTAACACATTTCCTTTAGCAGAAATCATTTTTATAGTTACATTTTTTCTATCAACAGCATTAATCATTGTGCGTAAATATAAATTGGTTTCTCGCTGCATGGTGTCATCCGCATTTACAAACGTACCCGCTTTAGATAATACTTTATAAGCGCGCATTACAAATACTTTTGCATTCACAGCTTCAGCAAAATCTATGGCATATTGCAAGGTGTTTATTGAGTTGTCTGTTGAGTCAATAGGAACTAATAGATGTTTCATAAAATGTTTTTAGTAGTTTTAAAGTGTTGATATGGTTAGTAATATACAAAGATATTTAAAATACGTTAATTTAAGTAATTTGCTTCTTTATGTACTATAATAGCTGTTCTTTTGCTGATAATAAAAAAGTATGAGTTACGATATAAGTTTTAAAAGAATAAATAAACTAGCTTTTCCGGCTTTAATAGCAGGAGTTGCTGAGCCTTTATTATCTACGACAGATTTGGCAATTGTAGGAAATATTGATTTCAATGCTACAGAAAGTATTGCTGCAATCGGAATTGTAGGTGCTTTTTTATCGATGCTTATTTGGGTTTTCGGGCAAGCTCGTAGCGGAATTTCGTCTATCATTTCACAATATGTTGGGGCAAATAAATTAGAGGAGGTTAAAAATTTACCAGCACAAGCTATTGTTATAATATTAATTACTAGTTTAATTATTTTAGGAATCAGTTATCCGTTTACGAAAGAAATATTCCAGTTTTACAATGCTTCAGGTACTATTTTAGAATATGCGATTGAATATTACAAAATACGTGTTTTTGGTTTTCCGTTTACGCTATTTGTAATTGCTGTTTTTGGTACTTTTAGAGGTTTACAAAACACCTATTACCCGATGTTAATTGCCATTATTGGTACTGGTGTAAATATAATATTTGATGTTGTTTTGGTATACGGTATTGATGGTTATATCCCCGCAATGAATATTACAGGAGCTGCCTATGCAAGTGTAATTGCACAAGTTGTTATGGCACTTATTTCTGGATATTTATTAGTAACAAAAACCGAAATTTCACTAAAACTAAAATTGCCTTTTAACAAAGAAATTCCGAGGTTTATAAACATGATTTTAAACCTATTTGTGCGTACAATCGCTTTAAATACAGCATTGTATTTTGCGACTTCTTATGCTGCTTCTTACGGAAAAGAATATATCGCCGCTTATACAATCGGACTTAATTTATGGTTAATGGGCGCCTTTATGATTGATGGTTATTCATCCGCAGGAAATATATTATCAGGAAAATTATTAGGCGCAAAGGATTATACGAATTTGGTTAAATTAGGTAATAAGCTTATTATTTATGGTTTTGCATTTGGTAGTTTTTTGGCACTTGTAGGATTCGGTTTTTATAATTTTATAGGAAATATTTTTACGCAAGAACAAGAGGTGTTAACAGAGTTTTATAATACGTTTTGGATTATTTTAGTAATGCAGCCAATTTGTTCGATAGCCTTTATTTATGACGGAATGTTTAAGGGAATGGGAGAAATGAAATATTTAAGAAATGTATTATTACTTTCAACAGGATTAGTTTTTATTCCGGTTTTATTATTTTTTGATTCGGTAGACTATAAATTGCATGCTATTTGGATAGCTTTTTTTGCTTGGATAATTGCTCGTGGAGTACCCTTAATTTTTAAATTTAGAAATACGTTTTTATCACGCTCACAAAAAGTGTAATTTTGAAATTAAAATAATTAAGTATGACTACAACAAGAGAAAACGGAAGCTTATATACGCATATAGATAATAAAATAGCAACTATAGAATTCGGGCATCCGGCAAGTAATTCGTTTCCGAGCGAGTTATTAGCACGTTTAGCAAATGAATTTGATAAATTATCAGCCAATGAAGGTGTGGCTATTGTGGTGTTAAAATCAGAAGGAGGTCGCGCTTTTTGTGCAGGTGCTTCTTTTGATGAACTCGTTGCAATTGATAATTTAGAAGATGGAAAACAATTCTTTTCGGGTTTTGCAAACGTGCTAAATGCAATGCGTCGTTGTTCTAAATTAATTGTAGGTCGTGTGCAAGGAAAAACTGTTGGAGGCGGCGTTGGTTTAGCAGCAGCTTGTGATTACGTATTGGCAACAGAGCATGCTTCTATTAAACTATCTGAGTTTACAATAGGTATTGGTCCGTTTGTAATTGCGCCTGCCGTAGAGCGTAAAATTAGCGTGAGTGGTTTGGCGGAATTAACATTAGATGCTTCTAATTGGAAAAATGCTTATTGGGCAAAAGAGAAAGGCTTATATGCTCGTGTTTTTGATTCAATTACCGATTTAGATAATGAGTTAGTAATTTTCACTGAAAAATTGGCTTCTTATAATCCAGAAGCATTATCAGAAATGAAAAGTGCATTGTGGAAAGGAACTGAACACTGGCAAGAATTATTAATAGAAAGAGCCGAAACGTCGGGTAAGTTAGTATTATCTGACTTCACTAAAAAAGCATTGGCAAAGTTCAAAAAATAAAAATCTTTTTTAAGTAAACAGATGGAAGAAACAGAAAGTTATAAAATAGGATATGAATTAGGTGGATGGATCTATCATAATCCGATATTATCAATAGCCGTAGGAGTAGTTATTTCTATAGGTTTCGTATGGTTATTAACAAAAATTGCAAAACAAATTCGTACTTTTGGCGAATAAAAAACGTAAATTATGGGTGGAGATTATTTATTTGCCATTTTAGCAGCAGGAGTAGCAATTGTATATTTTTACAATAAATACAGAGGTAATAAAAAACACAAAAGATAGTGAGTAATATTAGAATCACAAAGCAATTTAGTTTCGAAACAGGCCATGCTTTATATGGTTATGATGGTAAATGTAAAAATGTTCACGGTCATAGTTATAAGCTTTCTGTAACTGTAATGGGGCAACCTATTACTGATAACTCGAATGTGAAATACGGAATGGTAATTGATTTTACAGATTTAAAGAAAATTGTAAAAGAAGAGATTGTTGATGTTTTTGATCATGCTACCGTATTTAATAAAAACACACCTCATATTGAGTTGGCTAAAGAATTAAAGGAAAGGGATCATCATGTTATTTTGGTAGATTATCAACCAACAAGTGAAATGATGGTGATTGATTTTGCTGCAAAAATTAAAAACAGACTTCCAGAAAACATTAAGCTCCATGCTATAAAACTACAAGAAACTGATACAAGTTTTGCAGAGTGGTTTGCAAGTGATAATTAGTATTTGAAAAGAATAAAATAAAAAAACTCAGCGTTAAATTAATGCTGAGCCTTTTATGTTTTTATAAAGAATTACTTTCCGTTAAACTCATTCATTGTATTTGCCATTCCGGCTGTAATAAAAGAAGTAATAGCGTTAATAGAAGTTGGTATGCGTTCAATCATTTCGCTTTCTTCATCTTTGTTCCATTCGCCTAATACATAATCTACTTGACGACCTCTGCCATAATCAGCACCAACACCAAAACGAAAACGAGGATACGCACCGGTGTTAAATTTATCTTGAATATCTTTTAATCCGTTATGTCCGCCAGAACTACCTTTTGGTTTTATACGTAGTTTTCCGAAATCAATATTTAAATCATCGGTAATTACCAATAAGTTTTCAACCTGAATATTTTCTTGTTGCATCCAATACATTACCGCTTTACCACTTAAATTCATATAAGTATTAGGTTTTAAAACGATTACTGTTTTTCCTTTGATCTTTAACTTGGCAATATCACCTAGTTTTTCAGTTTCAAAACTAGCATCATGCTCTTTTACAAAGGCATCCACTATTTTAAAACCTATATTATGACGTGTATTATCATATTTATCACCAATATTACCTAAACCTACAATTAAAAATTTTTTCATTGAATGTTGCGCTGTGTCTGTTGAGTGTATTTTAATTATTTTAAAAAAAAAGGTATTAAAACCTAATATTACAAAAATAAAAAAAAGCGTTACACAAAGGTAACGCTTTTATAAAAATGCAGTATAATTTCTTATGCTTCTGCAGTAGCTTCAGCATCGTCTCCTTCTGCTGCTGCTTTCGCTGCGTTACGAGACATACGTACTTGAGCAACTACTGTGTTGTCTGGGTGTAATAAAGCGTAGTTATCATTTCTTAACTCAGTAACATATAATTTATTACCAATTTCTAATCTAGTAATATTAGCTTCAATAAAGTCAGGTAAGTTAGCTGGTAAAGCTTTTACTCTTAACTTACGTAAGTTGTGACGTAAAGCCCCACCTAACATAATACCTTTTGCAGTACCTACTAAATGTACAGGGATTTCCATAGTAACCTCTTTGTCTTCAAAGATTTGGTAGAAATCTACATGTAAAATTCTGTCTGTTACCGGGTGAAATTGGATGTCTTGTAAAACAGCACTGTATTTTGTTCCGTTTAATTCAATCGTAGCAGTAAATACATCTGGAGTAAATACTAAAGGCTTGAATGATTTTTCTTCTGCTGAGAAGTGTACTGCCTCTTTTCCTCCGTATAATACGCAAGGAACCTTTCCAGCATTACGTAAGGCTTTAGTTGCTTTTTTACCTACGCTTTCTCTTTGTGATCCGTTGATTGTAATTGATTTCATTACTTCTTTATTTATTAAATTTATTTACATTAAAAATTGTCCGCTAATAGATGTATTGTCATGAACTTTATGCATCACATCAGCGAATAAAGTGGCGCAAGTTACCACTTTTATTTTAGATACACTCTTTTTTAAAGGAATTGTATCTGAAACGATTAACTCTGTTAATTGAGAATTCTGAATTCTCTCATAGGCATCTCCAGAAAGGATTGGGTGTGTACAAATTGCACGAACGCTTAACGCGCCTCTTTCTATCATTAAGTTAGCAGCTTTAGTAAGTGTTCCTCCTGTATCAATCATGTCATCAACAAGAATTACGTTTTTACCTTCTACATCACCAATTAACTCCATATGAGAAATTAGATTGGCCTTTTCACGCTGCTTATAACAAATTACTACATCGCTTTCTAAATATTTAGAGTATGCGTATGCTCTTTTAGAGCCTCCCATGTCAGGAGAAGCAATTGTTATGTTTTCTAGGTTTAAGCTTTTTATGTATGGCAGAAAAATAGTAGAAGCAAATAAATGATCTACAGGTTTTTCAAAGAAACCTTGTATTTGATCAGCATGTAAATCCATGGTCATAATTCTTGTGGCACCTGCGGTTTCTAATAACTTAGCTACTAATTTAGCACCAATAGCCACACGAGGTTTGTCTTTTCTGTCTTGCCGAGCCCATCCAAAATAAGGCATAACAGCTGTAATATGTCTTGCTGAAGCACGCTTAGCAGCGTCGCACATTAATAGCATTTCCATTAAATTATCTGCTGAAGGAAATGTTGATCCGATAAGAAAAACTCTTCGACCTCTTACTGATTCTTCAAAAGCTGGCTGAAACTCACCATCACTAAAATGTGTTGTTTCTATATTACCAAGTGCTACTCCGTATTCTTTGGCAATTTTTTCAGCAAGGTCAGTACTTTGAGAACAAGCAAAAATTTTTGGTATTAATTGATTTTCAGGCATTTAAAAAAATGTATTTATAGTTAGTGTTGTTGTTACAGCAAAAGTAAAACTATTTTAAGAGTTTAAAACTTATTTTTAAACGAATTAATTAAAATATTTTATAGATTTGCACACTACTTAATGCTCGAGTGGCGGAATTGGTAGACGCGCTGGATTCAAAATCCAGTTCTTTCGAGAGTGCGGGTTCGATTCCCGCCTCGAGTACACAAAGGAAAACCTCAACTTTATAGTTGAGGTTTTTTAATAACTTAAAAACTGGATTTATAAATTTGAATAAAAAAAGCAAGAATTTTTTCTTGCTTTTTTAGCCATCTACAGTTTTTTTATTTCCAAATCTTATAACATCTAAAACGTTGTCATATTTTGGAGAAAAAAAGAAATCTTCAAGTATTGTTTTAATATCTCTTTTCTCTGAAGTATTATTTTGCACTTCTAGGGGGGCAGGTGCATTTTGTAGAACTTTGGTTTTATAAGTTTCTTGGTAAGAGTTTATAAAATCAATAAATGTGTTCTCAAAATTATAATTAGTTAAACTAATCTCATTATAGCTCATTATTTAAATCTTGTTTGTACTTATTTAAAAGTGTCCTAGTAAGCGCTAAATTCGCTTTTTTAGAATCAACAGCTAAATAAACAAAATACTCACCGCTAGGAGAGATATTAATGATATGTATTTGAGTTTCTAGATTAAAATGAATATCAGTTAATTGTTCATTTAAGCCTAAAGATTTCATAGCTTTACGTTTTGCATTAATAATTTCTACATTATATGCACATGCTAAGGCAGGGTCAAAACCACTTAAAGCAGAATCTGATATAAGTGATTCACCGGATGCCATTTCAGCAACGCTGATTCCTATATATCCTGAGATATTTTCTTTTACATTAGTTACCAATTTGTCTAAAATTTCTTGCATTTTTTGTTTGTTTTATAGTTAGTAGTTAAATTCTTTTTTCAAAATAAGTTCAAGCAATCCTATGTTTATGTTTTTATCAGATAAGAAACATAATATATATTCATTATGTTTAATAATTAGAATGTTTTCATTGTCAGATTTAAGTATAATCTCTTTCAGGTTCGTTTTAAAATAATTACTAAAAAAGAGTGATTACTCATATTAAATATAGTGGCTTTAAACACTGTTATTTTGTCTTGTAAATCACCCAAATTATTTTCTTTAGGGTAAAAATCAATAGTTTCTCCGTTATCTTTTAAAAGGAAAATTGCTTTTGACTTTGTTTCTTCTAATAGTTTTTCTAGCTCCAATTTTTTTCTCTATTTATTGAGAGAAATCAAAGTTATGGCATAGTTAATAATGATATATTGAACAATAATATTAAATCATAGCACAATATTGTTTTATACCTATTTTTCTTTAAGGAAAATGCAATTGCATAATTGTTATTGAAGATGAGTATTTTAGCTTTTTTTAGGGTTTTAGCCGTTTAAAGCCATTTTTTGTAAAAAATATTAACATATGATTATATATGCTTTTTTTTTAAATTTTAATTAAGACGCAATAAAAATAAAAAAACGCTACAAGTTTTTTTTTACTCATTAATATTGTTGATCAGTGGAGGAAAAAGCAGGAAGTTTTTTTAATGATTAAGTCATTTATAGCTCTGGCAAAATTAATAAAGGAATTTTACTGTGAAAAGCAGATTTTTTAATCACATTTTCTTCTAATAGGCGATTAAAAAAATTATGTTTATGATTTATTAAAACTAATAATTCGCTATCAGTTTCTTTTATATAATTTTCTAAAGTTGTAGTTTCAGAATCATCCCAATCTATTTTTTTATATTCTACGCCTAAGTCTTTAAAAATTTCTCTTAACTGTACTTTGTGTGCTTTTTGTTTACTATTTAAGGTGTATTCTTCAGAAAGGTTTATAACTTCAATCGGGCAATCTTTTAAAATACTTAATTGAAGTAACGATTTTAATTCTTTATTATTAAAAGGTCTTTTATAATTTGTTGAAAATACTATTTGATGTAATAATTTGTATTTGTAGTCGGTTGGGACCATTAATATTGGGCAGTTATTAATAGTGTTAATAATTTTCATAGTATTTGTGCCAATAAAAGTTTCTTTTAAACTTTTGGCTCCTTTTGTACCAGAGATTATCAAATCTATTTTTTTTTCAGAAACAACCTCTTTAATTGCTTTTATTAACGAAGTTGAGTTAATTATAAATTGATATTCGAAATTTTCCGTTTCTTTATTAAGAATGTCAATTAAGTACTTTGATTCTTCTTCAATCTCATTGTCCATTTCATTAAACCATTCTTCACTTTTTTCAGAACTTAATAAATGCGGCTTTTCAGCGATATAAACATCTAATAAGTAAATACAAATATCTAAGCCTTTAAAAAGTTTTTTAGTATAGTTTAAAGCATTAATAGCTTCTTCAGAAAAATTATATGGAATTAATATATTCTTCATAACAAGTTGATTAGAGTTGGTTTATCAAATGTAATTTTTTTTAAAATAAAATCAATTATAAAAAAAAATAAAAACATAATTTTGCAATTAAAACAATAATGAGTAATTTTTTATTGAACAAATACATTCTGCTATTAATATTACTAATAATGCTTTCTGTGTTAGTTATTTTTACTAAAAAAATAACTAAAAGTTATGTAATTAAAAATGCTATAGAGCCGCATAGAAGAAAAATAATACTTAACCTTTTTTACTTAATTTATTATGTGTTTGCATTTTTTTTAGTTCTTATAATTTTAGGAATAGAATTTAAGCAAATAGGTGTTTTTGCATCTTCTATTTTAGCAGTGTTAGGTGTTGGTTTTTTTGCACAATGGTCTATCTTATCTAACTTAACAGCTAGTGTAATTTTGTTTTTTTACCATCCAATGCGTATCGGTGATACTATAAAAATTATAGACAAAGAATATGATTTAACAGGTGAAGTAAAAAACATTACTGGTTTTTATGTGATGTTATATATTCCTGAGGGAAATAGAAAAATAACAATACCAAATACAGTAATACTTTATAAAAGTATTGAGTTAATACAAAATCAAAAATAATTTGTATTTTTCGAAATAAGTCTACTTCTTAGTAAATAGCTAAAATAGTATATTTATAAAACAGAAAGAGTATCCAAAAAAAAGCTTAAAATTATGGCATCTATATTCCACTTATCGCTTCCTTGTTTAAACATTAAGGAAACTAAAAAATTTTATACCGAAGATTTAGGTTTAAACTGTGGTAGGGAAACCAGTGATTGGTTAGATATAAATTTATTTAACAACCAATTGACATATGTTTTAGTAGAAAAATTTAATTTCGAATCACCTAATTATACTTTTGATAAAGATGTTTTACCATCTTTTCACTTCGGGGTTGTTTTAGATGCTGAGGAATGGGAAAAAATGCATGACAGAATTAACCATTGGTCGTCAGAAACTATTATCACAAAAACATTCTTAAAAGATAAAAACGGTGAACATGTTTCTTTTTTTGTGAAAGACCCTAACGGTTATACAATAGAGTTTAAAAGTTTTATTGAAGAGAATGAAATGTTTATGCTATAAATCGGTTAGCTTGCAGAAGAATAAATTTAACCTTTACATTAAATAAAAATATAATATTGAATAATTTAAAAATAATAGGAAGTGAAGAATGGTGTTCGTTTAAATCTTTCAGTATACCAGCCATAAAAGCTAGAGTAGATTCTGGTGCAAAAACATCATCAATACAAGCTAATAATATCACTAGGTTTTTAAAAGATACTGAAGAGTGGGTGCGTTTTGATGTTAATCCATTGCAAGAAAATAGAAGTATTAGTATAACATGCGAATCTAAAATTCATTCAAAACGTTCAATAAAAAGTTCAACAGGTATTTCAGAACCACGTATTGTAATAAAAACACCTATAACTATAGGTGCAGAAACTTTTGAGATTGAATTAACGCTTGCTAACAGAGATTCTATGGAGTTTAGAATGTTGTTGGGGCGTGAAGCACTGTCAAACGGTTACTTAGTAAATGCTTCAGAAACGTATTTATCAGGAACTTTTAGTGAAGAAGATTTAGATGAAAAATATGCGACTTTTAAGAAAGAAAAAACAGGTTTAAAAATAGCTTTATTAGCAAGTAATCCAAATCTTTTTAGCAATAAGCGTATCATGGAAGCTGGTCGTTTAAGAGGTCATGAAATGGTATTTCTTAATGTGCAACAAGCATACATGAAATTTGATGCTAAAGAGCCTCAAATACGTTACCGTGGTGGAAATATTATAGATGAGTTTGATGCTATTATACCTCGTATTAAGCCTTCTGTTACTTTTTATGCCTGTGCTTTAATAAGGCAGTTTGATGCTATGGGAACTTATTGTTTAAATTCTGCAGATGCAATTAATCAATCAAGAGATAAACTGTTGGCTACACAGCTGTTTGCTAAAAACGATATACAAGTTCCTATTACAGGTTTTGCGAACTCTCCTTTAGATACAAAAGATCTTATTAAAATGGTAAACGGAGCGCCATTAATAATTAAGTTATTAGAAAGTACCCAAGGTAAAGGTGTAGTTTTAGCAGAAACAACTAAGGCAGCAGAAAGTGTAATTAATGCTTTTAAAAGTGTTAAAACAAACATTCTTGTTCAAGAATTTATTAAGGAAGCTAACGGACAAGATATACGTTGTTTTGTGGTAAATGGTAAAGTAGTGGCGTCAATGCAAAGGCAAGCTGAAAAAGGTGAGTTTAGGGCAAACATACACCAAGGAGGTTCTGCATCTAAAATAAAAATAACATCTGATGAACGAAAGTTAGCAATTAAAGCGGCTAAAATTTTAGACCTGCCAGTTGCTGGTGTAGATATTATTCGCTCTAATAAAGGCCCGTTATTATTAGAGGTAAATTCTTCTCCTGGCTTAGAAGGTATTGAAGGAGCAACAGGTTTAGATATTGCAAATATTATGATTGAAGCCATCGAAAAGAAGCTTAAAGCTAAAAAATAATTACTTCATGTAAATCGCTCATTTTACATAAAATGAGCGATTTATAATATTATGCATTCCTAGTATAATAGTCGATACTTAACTTATCTGCTACATATTTTGCAGTTTCAATGGCATTATTCTCTTCGTTATGAAATGAAATTTTAAAACGGTCATTACTTTCATCCCAAATAATTACCTCGTAAACATCATTACTATTTAAATAAATTGATGTGTAAGTGAGTTTACTTATAGTTTGCCATTTTCCATAACCAAAAGGACCAACAGAGTAATATTTACGATATATACTTTCTTTAAGATTAAAGTGATGATTATTAACAACAGAAGCTAATAGTGCAAGTGTTATAATATAAATTTCCATTTCTAGAATATGTAAAAAGGAAATGGTATAATTTTCGACAGTTGATACTGAGGTGTTGATAAAAAACTTCACTAGGATAAAAACAGCAAAAGCATAAAGAATAGCAGCCATAAACCTAAAGATAAAATGTTTTTGGCCACCTTTTATTATTATGAGTTTATTCATACTTACTAATCTCCTTTTTAGCAGTTTCAAACTCTTCTGGTGTATTGATGTTTCTAATCAAATGGTCATCTATTTCAATAATTTCAACATCAGAATTAATTAGCACTTTACGAGGGCATGAATATCCTTGTGCTAAATATTGTAGTAATTTAGTATACGCCTTTGGTTCGTAAATGGTAATTAAAGGCTCAGGAAATTCTTTGCTTTTCCCTTTAATTGCTGTTGCTATTTTACTCGGATTTCGTTTTTGTAATAATAACTGAATTAACTCATCATTTACAAAAGGAAGATCTGTAGCGACTACCAGCCAAGCTGAATTAGGATCTTTTTGAAAGGCAGAACAAATTCCGCCAAAAGGACCAAGATTTAAAAAAGTGTCGTGAATTTCAGTTGGTTTTTTAGAAGGTAATTGTACAGAATAAAATGTTTCTAAAGCATTGTTTTCTAGGAGCTCTTTTGTGTATTCTTTTTGAGGTTTTCCATAATAATCTAATTCAGATTTATCTGTTCCCATTCGGGTACTTTTTCCACCAGTTAATACCAACCCTTTAACAGGAGCAATATTTTCTTTGATTAAATTATGAATGTGATTTGTAATTTTATCAACATCATGAATCGTGTAACAAGTTGTATTTTCTATCAGTGGAAATTTTTCGATTAAACAATCAAAAATCTTAGTATCCGAATTTAGTTTTACAATAAATTGGATGTTTGTAATTTGATCTAAACGTTTTTTGATAGAAGCTTCTTTTTCATCATCTAGAATCAGAATTTGTTTAGCACCTTCGTAATGATTCCCGTTTATAAACACAAAATCATGATTAATAAACTGTAAACGTTGCTCAAACTTATTAACGCTTGAGGTTGTGTTTACTTGTAAATTACCTTCATGATGAAAGATGTATTCGGTTACGATGTTTTTATCAAGATTTTTTGCGTGAGAAGCATCGAAATACGCTAAGTTATAGTTCGATAATTTAGTTGAAACCTTTTTAACTAAATCAGCAATAACTCCACATTTAGTTCCCAAAATAGCAACTTCATTGGCAGCAAAATTATCGTTGAATTTTTTAGTGATATTTGCGTGTTTTTGATGTTTTTTACCCATTTTTAATATCTGATTTACCGCCAGTTTTTTCTACTAATTTTACTTCTTTAATCACCATTTTTTGATTGATGGCTTTACACATATCATAAATAGTTAAACAAGTTGCAGAAGCGCCCGTTAAAGCTTCCATTTCAACACCTGTTTTTCCTTCGATAGTTACTTTACAAAAAACCTCTAATTGTTCATCGTCAACAATATTTATATCAATATCTACACCGTTAATTAATAACGGATGACACATAGGAATAATATCAGATGTTTTTTTTACAGCTTGAATGCCAGCAATAATTGCTGTTTGAAAAACGGGTCCTTTTTTAGTAATTAAGTCCTCATTTTTAAAATGAGAAATAATTTCAGCTCCTAAAAACATCGTAGCTTTTGCAACCGCAGTTCGCTTGGTAATTTTCTTATCAGAAACATTCACCATTTTAGGTTGATTCTGCTCGTTTATGTGCGTGAATTTGTTCATTTTTTATATCTAATTACAGGAAAAGTACTTCCTGATTTAAATTCAATTTGTGTTGTTTTCGGAATTTCAATAAAACCAATCGAACTGACATGTTGAATTGTTATTTCATTTTAATATGATAGTGTCACTTCGAGTAATTTTCGATTTTATGAGAAAATTGTATCGAGAAGTTATTTAAACTTCTTCTTTGCTAAATTAGGAAGATTTTCAAAAGCACCATTTATTAAAGCCTTTTTTTTAATTTTTGACCAATTTTTTAGTTGTTTTTCTTTTACAATCGCTAATGCTACATTTGTAAACTCACAATAAAAACTAATTTTAAAGGTCTTCTTTTAAACGTATAACTACCTATGTGTTTTCCTTCTTTATGTTCCATTAATCTTTCTTCAAGGTTAGAAGTAAAACCAGTATAATATGATTTGTCAGAACATTTTAAGATGTAAACATAATAGATTTTCATATTGATTGTATAATAGTTCTCGATACACTTTTATTTCCATTGTCACTTTAATAAAACCACTCGAAAAGACAGGTTGAATTTAATAAAATAAACGAATAGTATTGTCATATCGAGTGAGTTTGATGTCCAATAGGAAAATCAAATTAGTATCGAGATTTTATTTTTTATATCTAATTACAGGAAAAGTACTTCCTGATTTAAATTCAATTTGTGTTGTTTTCGGAATTTCAATAAAACCATCAGCAGCAACTAAACTTGCTAAATCTCCAGAACCATTTCCTTTTATAGGAGTTGCAATTAAATGCCCAAAAGGATAACTTAATTTTACTTGTAAAAAATAAGTTAAATTAGGTTTAAATTCAATATCATGAGCTAAAATAGCTGTTTTTTCATTTGCTTTTATACCTGCTGATTTATAATACCAAGGATAAAAATAAACTAAACAGTTTACAAAAGTAGAAACCGGATTTCCAGGGAAAGCAAAGACAACTGTTTTGTTTTTTTTACTCTGATAAACATGCTGCTCACTAATATCTAAAGCATCTGAGATGCCAAACCAGAAAGGTTTTCCGGGGCGTTGTGCTACTTTATGAAAAAGCTTGTTTACACCTAACTCAGTTAACACTTCAGGTAAAAAATCGAATTTACCTTTACTTACCGCTCCGCTAAATAAAAGCACATCATATTCTTGTAGATAGCCAGCAATCTTCTCTTTTAAAATAGTTTTATTATCAGTAATATGTGCTGTTTCAGAAGGAATGTTCAGTTCATTTAATAACGAAACCAATGAGTATACATTAGATTTTCTTATTTGATAGTCTAAAGGAGTTTCATGCACATCAACCAATTCATCACCAGTAGAAATAATCATAACTTTCGGTTGTTTGGCTACAGTAATAGTCGATTTACCTACAGTCGCAATCACACCGATTTCGGCAGGAGAAATAACAGTGTTTTTGTTAATTAAAACAACCCCTTGTGCTTTGTCTTTTCCTTTTGGATGGATGTTTTGATTTTCATTTATGTTGTGAACAGTAACCGTTGCAATTCCGTTCTCTATAATAACATCTTCATAACGAATTACGGTATCGCAGTTATTAGGTAATACAGCACCTGTCATTACTTCAATGCAATTTTCTGAATTTTGCATAGATAATTGCTCGCTTCCCGCAGGCTGAATTCCTTCAACCTTAAAGTTACGCTGCTTGTTTTTAAAATAAGAATAGTTAATTGCAATTCCGTCCATAGCAACACGATTGAAAGGAGGGAAGTCTCTATCGGCAATAATATCTTCTTTTAAAATTCGGCCTACAGATTTTATAAACGGAATTTCTTCTGTACCGAAATCTTGAGTGCTTTGTGAAATTAGGTGTTTAGCTTCTTTTACAGAAATCATATTTTAAGTTATCAGAGATCTAATAATGATGTCTCTTTTGTTAAAAATCAAAGTTATGAATTTAATTAGTCCGAAAATATAAGGTTTGCATTTTTGTATATTTTATATGTGTTTAGTAGTTGTTTTATTAAATATAATGATGTTTAATTATCAGTAGGTTTTAATAATACTTTTTTAAATGAGTTAATTTTATTCTTATTTGAGCAATACTTATGCTTTTTATCTGTTTAGTTTTGTACCAGCATAAGGATTAAAGCCGAACATCCTTAAAATAGTAGGCATCAACTTTAAAAACAAAAAAATGAAATTAATTAAATTAACAGCTATAACATTAGTTTTATCATTAGTATTAGTGTCTTGTGATAACAATAAAACCAAAAAAGAGCAAATAACTGAAGATACTAAAGAATTAGTAGAAGATGTTAAAGAAAGCATGGAAAATGTTGCAGATGAGATTGAAGAGGGTTTTGATAATTTAGGTGATTATACATACGCTAAGAAATCTGATTTAGAAACAGAGGTTAATAAAAGTATGAAAAAACTAGATGCTGAAATTGAAAGTTTAGAGAATAACTTTAACGAAGCTAAAGCTGAAACGAAAGAGAAAAATAATGAGATGTTGGCTGAATTAAAAGCTAAAAGAGCTGCATTAGGGGAAAGTTTTGATAAATTAGGTAACAGTACAGAGGATAACTGGCAAGATGTAAAAGATGGCTTTGAAAAAGCATATAAAGATGTAGAGAATAGCTTTGAGAAGTTAGCTGATGATTTAGAGAAATAATATTCTTTATTTTATGAATAAAAATTAAGAGTAGTTTTTTAACTTGCTTTTAATAAAAAGAGATTGGTAGTTTTAAACTATCAATCTCTTTTTATTTGTGAATATATCAGCTTTTTAATATATTATTACCCACCAATTGTGCTCATACTTTCAGTAACATTTCCTTTTTTACGATTTGCTTCTGCTATAAATCCGTTTTCGGGCTTTTCTTTTATCAGAGATAAAAAAAGTTCTTTTAAATCGTCGTTACTTGCACCTTTACGAATAAAATCACGCAAGTTAAAAACACCATCATCAAATAAACAGTTTTTAAAAGTACCGGTTGAGGTAATTCTTATTCGATTACAATCGTTACAAATAGTACGTGTAAATGCAGGAATAATCCCTACGGTTCCTTGATGATTTTCGATAGAGAAATTACGTGATGTAGATGATTTTTCTGAAACAATAGGCGCAACAGTATATTCAGATTTTATTTCTGCTATAATTTTATTATAATTCCAGCTTTCTTTCATTTCTCGTTGCCCTTTTCCGTTAAACGGCATTTCTTCAATAAAACGAACTGCAATATTTTTATCTTTGGTTAAGGCTACAAAATCGTTTATTTCATCAGTATTAAAACCAGATTGCACCACTACATTCAACTTTAAGTTTAACGAGCTATTTTCTAATAATTCGAAAGTTTTATAAACTTCAGGAAACACATCGCGACGTGTAATTTTCGCAAATTTATGAGTGTCTAAACTATCAATACTTAAATTGATGTTTTTTATTTTCTCTAACTTTTCTAAAGTTTGAATATGATTAGCAACTAATGCTCCGTTTGTAGTAATATTAATTTCATCTAACAAATCGTTATAAGATAGCATGTCTAAAAACGACATAAAATCTTTACGAGCAAAAGGCTCACCACCTGTTAAACGAACTTTGTTTACACCTAATTCGGTAAGTACGCGAATAAGACGGTACATTTCTTTATAGGTTAATAGCTCTTTTCGTGGTACAATATCAATACCATGAGCAGGCATACAATATTGGCAACGAAGGTTGCAACGATCGGTTACTGCCAATCGAACATAGCTAATTTGTCTGCCGAAATTATCAATAAGTTTGCTCATATTGTAAAGGTATTAAACAATTTCCATCTTCTTTAATAAAAAGGAAGCGTTCATGTTTTTACACACGCCGTTTTTCATTTTATAATCAAAATGCAACTCGTTATTTATAATCTCAGCATCAAAATAATAGTTTTTAATGGTCGTATATTCTGATGATAATTCACATAAACTAACATCGTGTGTGGCGATTATTCCGGTAGAGTTTGATTTGTTTAGTTTTTCAATGAATTTTTTAGAACCAATTGCTTTATCCATGCTATTTGTTCCTTTTAAAATTTCATCTAAAATGATAAAATAATTTTCTGTTTTAATTTCGTTTACGATAAACTTTAAACGTTTTAGTTCGGCATAAAAGTAAGATTCATCATCGCTTAAAGAATCTGAAGTACGCATACTTGTAATTAATTTAACCGGATTGTATTTTACCTTTTCAGCACATATTGGTAAACCAGTATTAGACATTACAATTGCTAACGAAACAGCTCTTAAAAAAGTACTTTTTCCTGCCATATTTGCGCCAGTAACAATAAAAAATGCTTCATTATCTATTACAAAATCATTGTCTATCCTTTTTGTCGTATTCAATAAAGGATGTCCTAAATTCACTACGTTTAAAACTGATTTTTCGTTATTTATAGTAGGAAATATATACTGGGGTTTATTAAAAACAAAGTTTGCTAACGAATTTTGTGCATCAAAAAAAGAAACAACATTAAACCATTCTTCAACAGTGCTTTTGTAGGTAGTAATCCATTTTTCTATTTTAATAGTGTTGCGAATATCCCAAAGAAAAAGTCCGTTACCAACAACAGCAATAATAATGTTATTACGTTGATCGAAAGCATCTAGTTTTTTAGAAAACTCTTTAAATATGGTAGATGCCTTTTTGTTTTCTTTTTTAATTTGTGCTTGTTTGTTTTTTAATGTTGAATTGGTGAATTCCTCATTTTCTATTTGTGCTAATAACTGGTGGTATTGATTAAAAGTTTCTTTTGCTTTGGTGGTTTCAGTCGCTAATTCTTGAATATTTTTAAAAAAGAAAGCAGTCGTTACTAAACCAATAATAAACCATATTAAAAGTATAGAAAACGGAATAATAGCAGAACTTAATAAGCCAATTAAAACAATTGAAATAGCAGAAAAAACATACGAAAAAAGTGCTAAGAAAGATGGTAGCTTCTGCTCATAAGAATGCACCCATTTTACAATAACAGGTATTGCCGTTTTTGTGTTTATTAAACTAGCAACAGCCGTAAAGTGTTGACGCCATTTTACTTTTGACGCAAGTTCTTGTGTTATTTTTTGTTTTTCTTCAATACTGTTAATATCGTTGCTTGTTAAAATAGTAGCTAATAGTTTTTTTCCTTCATTGCTTGCTGTTCTGTTTATGTATTGAAAGAAAGAACCAACACCAAATAAATCGATATCATTGCTAAAATAATGCTCGGGATTTGTAAATTCTTTTCCACTCTCTAAATCAGAAAATGTACCATTTAAAACAGCTATTTCTGTTTTATTAATAGTCAGTTTTGCTTCTAGAAGACTTTTTGTTTGTTTTAAACGTAAGTGTTTTGTTACTAAATAAACAAAAGCAATTAAAGCGATAACACTTGCAATAAAAAATAAGTTGTTTTTTGTAATAGCTATATAGGCTGAAAAAGAAATGGTTAAGAAAGCCAAAAGACGTAAAACACGAGTTATTAGTAATCGTTTTTTTAACGCAATTAAAAGGGTATTTAAACTATTGATTTCTTCTTTATAAAAAGGAATTGGTTGTTGCATTGTGTAGTAAATAAATATTAGTGTAAATGTACATATAGCAACTTACATATCTTTATAAAATTGTATTTTCGTTGTATGCCAACTTCATTAGAACTTCAGCTAAAAACACTACCTTCTTCACCAGGAGTTTATCAATATTTTGATAAAGATGAGGTGATTATATATGTAGGAAAGGCTAAAAACTTAAAAAAACGTGTTTCTTCTTATTTTACGAAGACTCATGAGAATGGTAAAACGCGAATTTTAGTCAAAAAAATTGTTCGGATAGAGCATGTTGTTGTCGACACAGAAACGGATGCATTATTGCTAGAAAATAACTTAATTAAAAAGTATAAACCGCGTTACAATGTTTTATTAAAAGATGATAAATCTTATCCGTGGCTTTGTATAAAAAAAGAACGTTTTCCGAGAGTTTTTTCTACTCGAAGAGTTGTTAAAGATGGTTCTGAATATTTTGGACCTTACACCAACATGAAAATGGTGCAATCACTCTTAAGTTTAATTAAAGAGTTGTATCCGCTGCGAACTTGTACATACGATTTAAGTCAAGAAAAAATAGATTCTTACAAGTATAAAGTTTGTTTAGAATACCATTTAGGTAATTGTAAAGGGCCTTGTGAAGGGCATCAGCATGAAGATAATTATTTAGAAGAAATTAAGGCAATTAGAAATATTCTTAAAGGAAATTTTAAAGAAATTTTAGAGCGATTACAACAAATAATGCTCGATTTTGCTTCGGATATGAAATTTGAAGAAGCTCAAAAAATTAAAGATAAATTAGATTCTTTAAAAAATTATCAAGCAAAATCTACTATTGTAAATCCGTCTATTAATAATGTAGATGTTTTTTCTATTATTTCTGATGAAACTCACGGTTACGCAAATTTTTTTAAAGTGATGAATGGCGCAATCGTGCAATCATACACCACAGAAATAAAAAAGAAACTAGAAGAAACTGATAAGCAATTATTAGAGTTGTTTATCATAGAAACTCGAAACCGATTTAACTCGTTGTCAAGAGAAGTTTATGTGCCTTTTAAAGTCAATTTAGGAGAGCAAATAAAAGTAACCACCCCTAAATTAGGAGACAAAAAACGGATTGTAGATTTATCAGAAAGAAATGCGAAGTATTATCGCATGGAGCAGTTTAAGCAAATAAAAATTGTAGATCCAGATCGTCATGTAAAACGAATCATGAGTCAAATGCAAAAAGATTTACGTTTGCATGTAGAGCCACGCCATATAGAGTGTTTTGATAATTCGAATATTCAAGGAACGCATCCTGTGGCGGCTTGTGTGGTTTTTAAAGATGGAAAACCGAGTAAAAAAGAATATCGTCATTATAACATTAAAACTGTTGAAGGACCCGATGATTTTGCATCGATGGAAGAAGTAGTTTTTCGTCGTTATAGGCGCTTGTTAGAAGAAAAGCAACCGTTACCACAGTTAATTGTTATTGATGGAGGAAAAGGACAATTATCATCAGCCTTAAAAAGTTTAGACGCTTTAGGTTTAAGAGGAAAAATAGCTATTATCGGAATTGCAAAACGATTAGAAGAAATTTATTATCCAGGAGATTCTGTGCCTTTATATTTAGATAAAAAATCAGAAAGTTTAAAAATAATTCAGTTTTTAAGAAACGAAGCCCATCGATTCGGAATTACGTTGCACAGAAATAAGCGAAGTAAAAGTGCTATCCAATCAGAATTAGAACAAATTCCTGATATTGGTAAACAAACCATTACTAATTTATTACGTAAATTTAAATCAGCAAAAAGAGTAAAAGAAGCTACGTTAGAAGAATTAAAAGAAATTGTTGGGTTCTCAAGAGCTCAAAAAGTATATCAATTTTATCAAAAAGAAAAAGAATGAAAAAACTATTAATTATATTGTTTTTACCTGCAATTATGCTGGCACAAAACCAACCTAAAGTAGGATTAGTTTTAAGTGGAGGTGGGGCTAAAGGTTTTGCTCATATTGGCGTTTTAAAAGAATTAGAAAAGGCAGGAGTGCAAATAGATTATATTGGCGGTACAAGTATGGGAGCCATTGTTGGTGGTTTATATGCTGCTGGATATTCTGCAGATAAAATTGAAGAGATTATTTTAAACACCGATTTTGAAACAATTATAAGAGATAAAATTTCTAGGAGAGAAAAACCTCTTTTTAATAAAGAAAATGGAGAAAAATATGCTATTAGCTTGCCTATAAAAGAAGGTAAAATAGGACTTCCGTTAGGGTTATCGAAAGGGCAAAACATATTAAATTTTTTAACAGAGTTGCTAGCTCCTGTAGATAATATTCGTGATTTTTCTCAACTACCAATTCCATTTTATTGTCTAGGAACAAATATTGAAACAGGCGCAGAGGTTCTTTTAGATAAAGGTTCTTTGCCTTTAGCGTTAAGAGCAAGTGGTTCTTTTCCATCGTTATTAAATCCTGTTGAAATTGATGGGGAATTATTAGTAGATGGTGGTGTTGTAAATAACTTTCCTGTTGATATTATGAAGGAAAAAAATATGGACATTATAATTGGAGTTAGTGTTCAGGGAGAGTTGCTTAAAAGAGAAGAACTATCATCTGTAGCGTCTTTACTAATGCAAATTGTAAATTTTAAAATGTATGAAAAAGCAGATGATCAAGTTAAGTTGTTAAATGTTTACATTAAACCAAAAGTTGAAGAGTATAATGTGATTTCTTTCGATAAAAAAGAGGAAATTATTGGTGAAGGAAAAAAAATAGCTAAAACTTTTAAGAATGTTTTTGATAGCATCTCTAAACTTCAATACAATAAAAAGAAACCTAAAAAAATAGAAGTTAAAAAAAATAAATTTTTAGTAGATAGAATTATTATAAAGGGAAATAAAAAATACACAAATAATTATATTTTAGGTAAACTGCAGTTAAAGGAGGGTGATAGTATTTCATATAGTGATATTTCAAGAAAAATAAATACACTAACAGCTTCTAAAAATTTTAAAAGAATAGATTATCATTTCAGAAAATCATTTGAAGGAAAAAAACTTGAATTAGTAGTAAAAGAAGATGATGTAGAATCTTATTTGAGATTCGGATTGCATTACGATTTGTTATATAAGTCGGCTGTGTTATTAAATTATAATCACAAAAAATTACTAACTCAAAATGATGAGTTATCTCTAGACGTAGGAATAGGAGATAAAATAAGGTATGATTTCCAGTATTTTATAGATAATGGCTTATTACCAAGCTATGGTGTAAAATCTAGATACAATACATTTAACAACGATTTTCTGTATGATGCTGATTTAATAAATGTGAGGTATGCCGATTTTACAAACTCGTTTTTTTTGCAAACAACAATGGATAAAAAGTTTGCAATAGGCGTAGGTGTTGAACAAAAGAAGATAGAAATAAAATCTAGTAATGTATTAAGTAACGGTCAGGAAACATTTTTTGATGATAGTAATTATATAAATACATATGCCTTTTTAAAGTTAGATACTTATAATAAAGAGATGTTTCCTACAAAAGGTTTTTATGCAGACGTTGGTTTAAAGTGGTTTGTTTGGTCAGATAGAAATGATAAATTATCAAGATTAGTGCCAGATAGCGAACCTTTTCAGCAATTTTCTCAAGCAGGTGGAACATTAGGTTTCGCAACCACTTTTTACAATAAACTTACATTTCAATATACATCACAAGCAGGTTATACTTTGGGTGATAAAACATCTTTAATGTTTAATTATCGTTTGGGAGGTTATAACCAAAACTATATTAATAATTTTAAACCCTTTTATGGATATGAAACAGGGGTTTTAAGTGATCAGTCTTTTTTAAAATCAGAGTTTAATTTTAGGTATCAGGTTATAGAGAAGCATTATGCTTCTTTTATTGCCAATTACGCTAGAGTAGATGAAGATGTTTTTTCTGACCCAAATCTGTTTAAAAACACCAAATCGGGCTATGCTTTAGGGTATAGTGTTGAAACTTTTTTAGGTCCAGTAGAATTAAAATATACATGGTCGCCAGATCATAAAGAAAAATACTGGTTATTTAATTTAGGTTTTTGGTTTTAGCGCATAAAAAAACCCGTTTCGAAAGAAACGGGTTTTTATTTCATAATAAGATTGCCTTACTTACTTGTCCTTTTTTTTCAAAAAGAATTTATACTGTAAGTATTGGTATGCATCTCTAGGTAATATTTTAATCCACTTTTTGTGTTGAACATACCACTTAAAACGAATAGAGTTTACGCCTTTAGTTAAATAAGCAGCTATAAAAGGATGTGTATTTAATGTAATTTCCTTGTAGTCTTTACCGCTATTTAATATGCGTTCTAATTCAGCTTCTATTTTATCTATTAAAACAATAGGAGCCTCAACTTCTCCGTTTTTATTCGGGTTTGGTTCACGTGTTTTTATTTCTAATTCAGGTCGTACACGTTGTCTTGTAATCTGTACTAAACCAAATTTACTCGGAGGTAAAATTTTGTGTTTTGTACGATCTAATGACATTGCATCTTTTAAATGCTGATATAACTTCTGTCTATTTTCAGTACTCTTCATATCAATAAAGTCAACCACTATAATTCCACCCATATCACGCAGTTGTAACTGTCGTGCTATTTCTGTAGCAGAAATTAAGTTAACTTCTAAAGCAGTTTCTTCTTGGCTTAAAGCTTTGTTTGAGCGATTACCACTATTTACATCAATAACATGTAAAGCTTCGGTGTGTTCAATAACTAAATACGCACCTTTGCTCATAGAAACTGTTTTACCAAACGATGTTTTTATCTGACGTTCAATACCGAATTTTTCGAAAATTGGAGTGTCAGATTTATGAAGTTTTACAATACTTTCCTTTTCAGGAGATATTTCTTGTAAATACTCTTTAATCTCAACCATTAAATCTTTATCGTTGGTTACAATACTTGTAAAAGAATCATTCATTACATCTCTTAAAATAGAAGATGCTCTGTTTAACTCACTTAATATTTTTGTTGGCGTGTTTTTGTTAGCGATGCTATTACACATTTTCTCCCAACGTTCAAGTGAATTTTGTAAATCTTTATCTAGTTCTGCTACCTTTTTATTCTGGGCAACAGTACGTAAAATAAGCCCAAACCCTTTTGGTTTGATGCTTTTTGCTAATTTTTTTAAACGTTCTTTTTCTTTTGGATCTGCTATTTTCTGAGATACAGATACTCTGTTAGAAAAAGGAACTAAAACTAAAAACCTACCAGCTATTGATAGTTCCGAGCTAATACGCGGACCTTTGGTAGATATTGGTTCTTTTACAATTTGTACTAATAAATTTTGACCTGATTTTAGTACATCATTAATACTCCCGTCTTTATTGATATCATTCTCAGAGCGAAAGTTTTTTAAAGTGAATTCTTTATAATTACCTGTGCTTACCTTCTTAATGAATTTGTTTAAAGATTGTACTTGTGGCCCTAAATCATGATAGTGTAAAAAACCATCTTTAGGGTAACCAACATTTACAAAAGCGGCGTTTAAACCAGTCATCACTTTTCCTATTTTTGCTAGAAAAACATCTCCGACTGAAAATTTATTATCGCTTGTTTCTTTGTTTAATTCAATAAGTCTACCATCTCTTAGTAAGGCGAAATCAATATCAGAAGAATTTGAACGAATTATTAATTCTGTTTTCATTCTGAATATAGTTTTGTGCCAACGTAATAATTTTTACGAAGACGGATTAAAATTTGTAAACAGGTATAATTTTTATACCATTTTAAGGTGTTTAAACCTTAATGTCAATGAACTTAATAAGCTTATAAAAGCAACGAAAAAGTAAGCGTTAGCTTACTTTTTCTTGTGACGATTTGCTCTTGCTCTTTTCTTTCTTTTGTGTGTAGAGATCTTAGCTCTTTTTCTTTTTTTACCGCTTGGCATAATTTTAAATGTTTTATAAAGTCTTTAGAAGTTAAAGACCTCTGATTAATAATTTTATTCTTTTACAGAAACTTTAGTTTTCACACCTTCTGTAAACACTTTTGATGGTTTAAAAGCAGGTATGTTGTGTGCAGGAATCTTAATAGTCGTATTTTTTGAAATATTTCTACCAGTTTTTTCTGCCCTAGTTTTGATGATAAAACTACCAAAACCTCTTAAATATACATTATCTCCGCTCTCTAATGCATCCTTTACCTCGTCCATAAACGCCTCAACAGTTGCTAAAACATCTGCTTTTTCAATTCCACTCTTATCTGAAATTTTAGATACGATATCTGCTTTTGTCATTCTATATATATTTTGAATTTATTTTTAAAAATGAGGGTGCAAATATATGATAATTAATCTATTCCGAAAATAATAAGAATAAAAAAATGTAAATAAAATAGAGTACTTTCGCTGGCTCAATTTACATAAATGATATTTGCTAACCAACTTATTTACTGGTATTTAAAAAACAAAAGAGATTTGCCTTGGCGTAAAACTAAAGACCCTTACTTGGTTTGGTTAAGTGAAATTATGTTACAACAAACACGAGTAGCACAAGGATTGCCATATTTTACGACCTTTACAACAGAGTTTGAAACAGTGTTTGACTTGGCAAAGGCTGATGAAAGCAAGGTGCTTAAATTGTGGCAAGGTTTAGGGTATTATTCAAGGGCAAGAAACCTACATTTTACCGCAAAATACATTGCAAATGAACTTAACGGAGTTTTTCCAAAAAACTATAAAGAGCTCTTAAAATTAAAAGGAATTGGAGATTATACAGCCTCTGCAATAGCCTCTGTTTGTTATGATGAATCTGTGGCAGTTGTTGATGGAAATGTGTACCGAGTTTTGGCGCGTTATTACGGAATCAGCACGCCAATAAACTCATTAAAAGGAATAAAGGAGTTTAAAGAATTAGCACAAACATTAATTGATGTTTCTCAGCCAGGAACTTATAATCAGGCTATAATGGATTTCGGAGCAACGCAGTGCAAACCACAAAATCCGCTATGTGATTCTTGTCCGTTATCTGAAAGCTGTATTGCGTTGGCTAAAAAGCAAATTAAAGAACTTCCAGTAAAAGAGAAGAAAATCAAAATAAAAAAGCGTTATTTTAATTTCTTGGTAGTTGTTACAGATGATAAAAAAACAATTATCGAGCAAAGAATAGGTAAAGGTATTTGGCAAGGAATGTATCAATTTCCGTTAATTGAAACAAAAGAGCCAATAGCTGAAACAGCACTTGTTGATAATGAACAGTTTTTAACTCTTTTCCCTCAAGAAACGTTGTTGTCTTTATTTAATAAAGAAGATATTGTTCATAAATTATCACATCAGCATTTATTTACAAAATTTTGGATTGTTAAAATTTCAAATTCCGAAGAGAAAACTATTTTATGGCAAGACATTAAGCAATATCCGGTGCCTGTTTTGATTGATAAGTTTTTAAACGAATTTTCAGATAACAAATAGTAAATTTTGTATATTTGATTTTATACAACTAAGTTATGGCAGGTACAATTAATAAAGTTATTTTAATAGGTCATTTAGGTGATGCCGTAAAAATGCATTATTTTGAAGGCGGTAATGCTATTGGTCGTTTTCCATTGGCAACAAACGAAACGTATACAAATCGCCAAACAGGCGAGAAAGTCACCAATGTAGAATGGCATAATATTGTTGTACGTAATAAACTAGCAGAAATTTGTGAAAAATATTTAACAAAAGGAGATAAAGTGTATTGCGAAGGACGAATTAAAACGCGTCAGTATGAAGCAGACGGACAAAAACGTTATGCTACAGAAATTCAGGTACAAGAAATGACCTTTCTGTCAACAAAAAAAGACCTAACTAACGGAGGTTCTAATACAGAAATACCGCAAAAAAATAATGCTGTACCTAATGTAGCACCAGCAGATAATGATGATTTACCATTCTAGTTTACTTAAATTATAAAAATTGGATACCGAACCCAACTCCTTGTTTTTAATCTTATCAACCATTAATTGGTTAACCACAATAAACTGTTTTGCATTACTTTTTTTATTAGTTTGCTCAGCTTTGGTTTCAGGAACCGAAGTGGCTTTTTTTTCAATATCACAAACTCAAATAGACGAACTTTCATCTTCATCAAAAGGACAAAGTACCGTTGTGTCGCTTCTAGAGGATCCGAAGAAATTATTAGGAACAATCTTAATAACAAACAATTTTATAAATATTCTTATTGTACTAATATTTGCCTCCTTAGGTGAGGTTTTTTTTAGCGGACTTTCTGGTGGAATAAAGTTTTTAATAGAAGTTGTTTTAGTAACCTTTTTAATTCTATTGTTTGGGGAAGTTTTGCCAAAAGTATATGCGACCAGAAAATCGATGCAATTTGCTAGTTTTATGGCGAAGCCTATTCAGGTTTTAAATATTCTTTTAACGCCTTTAAGTACGCCTCTTATAAAGCTAACCAGTATTGTAGAAAATAAGCTTGGAAACAAGAATAATAACCTTTCTGTAGAGCGTTTATCACAAGCTTTAGAATTAACATCAAGCGGAGCTACAACAAAGGAAGAACAAAAAATATTAGAAGGAATTGTAAGTTTTGGTAATACAGAAACAGTACAAATTATGAAACCAAGAACCGATGTTTGTGCAATTGCAGACGATACTTCGTATGAAGAGGTTTTAAAGATGATTTTAAAAAACGGGTATTCAAGAATTCCTGTTTATCACGAAAATATAGACAATATTAAAGGTGTTTTATATGCAAAAGATCTATTAGCATATTTAAATAAGAAGAGTTTTCAGTGGCAAAAACTATTACGCGAAGCTTTTTTTATACCAGAAAACAAAAAATTAGATGATTTGTTAAGCGAGTTTCAAGAAATGAAAAAACACTTAGCAATTGTTGTAGATGAATATGGCGGAACAAGCGGAATTGTAACCTTAGAAGATGTTATAGAAGAAATTGTAGGAGATATAAATGACGAATTTGATGATGAAGATTTGTCATATTCGAAAATAGATGAAAATAATTATATTTTTGAAGGTAAAACAACCATCAAAGATTTTTGTCGCGTATTAGAAGATGATGATGAAGAGAAGTTTGAAGAACTAAAAGGAGAAAGTGAAACCATAGCAGGTTTTATTTTAGAAGTGTCTGGTAAGTTTCCTAAAAAGGGTGAGAAAATAATCTTTAACATTTATACGTTTACTATAGAGGCGTTAGATAAGAAGCGTATAAAACAAGTAAAAGCAACACGAAATGCATAAATTTTTATTGTTGATATCAGCAATGTTATTATTAAGTTGTGGTGAAGAAAGTTTACCAAAACCTAAAGGTTATTTAAGTCTTGAATATCCAGAAAAAGGATATAACAAGTTGAATAAAACAAGACCTTACCGTTTTGATATTGCTAAAAATGCGACTGTTAAAACTTTGCCGCAAAATTGGTTAAAAATTCAATATCCTAAATTAAAGGCTTCGGTAGATATTACGTACCGACCTGTAAATGATAATTTAAAAGAATTGTTGGTTGAAGCTGAAAAATTAGTGCTAGAACATACCGTAAAAGCCGATCATATTTCATGGAGAGATTATGCAGATACCGATAAAAAAATATATGGTAAAATGTGTGAAATCTCAGGAAATGCGGCCTCACAAATTCAATTTCATGTTACTGACAGTACAAGTCATTTTTTAAAAGGATCGCTGTTTTTTTATACAAAACCTAATTACGATTCTATTTTACCAGCAGTTGAATATATCAAAAAAGATATGATTCATATGTTGGAAACCTTAGAGTGGGAGGATTAATTTTTGTTGAAGCTATTTCCCGCTTTCCGCACTCGCTCTCTGCGGGGAGCTCAAACAAATGCTACAATCGGGGCTAGAAATTTCATGAAGTTTTGTTACCATAAACTTATTCTTTTACACTTCTATTTTGTAGTAATAAGTAAAATTGTAATCCGAATAAAATAGCTCCAGAAAGTAAATGTATTGCTTGCGTTCCGATAGGAAAATCAGCATAATACATTAAAATACCTGTCATTGTTTCTAGAAAAATCAAAAACACAATCCAGTTTACCAATTTGTACCCTAAGTTTTTAATTTGATTTAAGTAAAATATCCCCATGTTTACTAATACAATCGCAATTGTAAATGAACGGTGAAAGTAAAATTTAAAACTAGGGTTTAGCAAACTATATTGCTTGTTGTCGAATCCGAATAATTTGACTTGCTCATCAATAAACTGACGAACTTGAGTTCCTAGTGCAATTTGAACTAAAGAAAATACTACTGAAATGATTAACAATTTATTAAAAAGCGAATTGTATGCAGTAGGTTTACTATTTTGAGTAGCATCTAACGGCTTTTTAGAAACTATAAATAGTAACCATAATAGCAAGCCAACAATAACTAAACCACCAACCATGTGAATGGTAATAATAGTAGGTTTTAAGTTAGAATCTACCACAGTTTTACCTAGCCAGGCTTCAAAAAGCATTAAAAAGAAAGCTCCGAATGATAAAAGGGTAATAATTTTCTTTTCTCTCCAGAATTTGGTGGAAACGAAAATTAAAAACAAAAACGGAATTCCAGCCAAAGCAGAAGCTAATCGGTTAATGTACTCTGTCCAAGTATGAAATTTATTGAATTTTGCGTAGCTGTGTTTGGTATATTTTACCCAGTTATTATTGTTAAACTCTGTTGTTGTTTTTAAATCATTCTCAGCAACGAATAAAACCTCGTTTTTAACGATTATCATTCCCTCTTCATATGTAGTATTGGGTTGCCAAGTAATTTGCTCTTCAGAAGTTGGCGGAATGTAATATCCGAAACATTTTGGCCAATCTGGGCAGCCCATTCCGGATCCTGTCATACGAACTACAGATCCTGCTAAAAAAATAAGGTATACAGCAATTAACGAAATTTTTACTATGAGAGGAAAATGTTTTTTCATCAGAAGAAATGTTTTTACAAAGATAATATAAACGCATAAAAAAAGCCCCTCAAAAGAGAAGCTTGATTTTTATTTTTAAGATAAAATTTATGCTTTCTTCTCAGCATCACCTTTTGTACAGCATTCTTTTTTACAGTCAGCATCACAGGTTTTCTTTTCTGTGTCTTTTTTAGCGCAACAAGTCATAGTACAACCTTCTTTGCATTCTTTTTTACTTGTTTCTGAAGCTTTGTACATATCACCACTACCAATCCCTTCAACAAAAGCAATTAAATCGGCTTTATTAGTAATGTTTGCATCATATTTTACGTTAGCAATACTATCGTTAAATACTACGTTAGCTTCTAATACACCTTCTTTTTTAGATAAATCAGATGCTATTTTTTTAGCACATCCTATTTCGCAAGTCATTCCTGAAATACTTAAAGAAAGCTCTTTTGTATTTGCAGTAACTTCAGTTTTTTCTTCTTTAGTAGCGTCATCTTTCTTTGCTTCGTTTTTGCATCCAACGGCTAAAAAACTAACAAGAGTTAAAGCGAATATTATTTTTTGAATTTTCATCATTTTAATTTATTGAGTTATTTAGCAAAGTTATTAATAAAATCAAATTTATAGATATTAATAAACGAATTTTGTGCTTAAATGAATTGGTAATGAATAATCAACAACGAAAATGGTTCTATTTAGTAGTTCTTTCACTAGTCTGGGGAAGTTCTTTTATTTTAATGAAAAAAGCATTAATAAGTATATCGCCTATACATGTGGCTGCTTTACGAACTTTTTTTGCTGCTATTTTTGTGATTATAGTTGGTTTTAAAAGTTTACGAAAAATAAAAAAGAGACATTGGAAATATGTCTTCATAAGTACTTTAGTCGGTACCTTTTTTCCGGCATTTTTGTTTGCCTACGCAATTAAAGGAATCGATAGTTCAATAGCATCAATATTAAATTCACTAACACCATTTAATACTTTTATTATTGGTGCTTTAGTGTTTGGTTTTGCCTTTAAGAAAAGGCAGTTTATAGGAATTTTTATAGGCTTGGTTGGAACGATAATTTTAATTTTAAAAGGAGCAGACTTAAATCCAAATCAGAATTATTGGTATGCTTTGTTGCCAATTATTTCTTCAGTAGGTTATGCGTTTAATGTAAATATTATAAAGAAACATTTACATGATTTAGACGGACTTACTATTACTACAGGGCATTTTTTAATAGTAATAATTCCTGTTTTAATAATATTAGGTTGGACAGGTTTTTTCACTGAATTTGAATTAAACTCTGAAACTAAGCCAGCGTTATTATATATAATTGTTTTATCAATTTTAGGAACAGCAATTGCAAAGGTGATATTTAATGATTTAGTGCATATTTCTTCACCAATTTTTGCTTCTTCGGTAACTTATTTAATTCCGATTATAGCGGTAATTTGGGGAATTATAGACGGAGAGCAATTAAGTGTAACTCAATTGCTTGCTGGTGGAGTTATCTTATTTGGGGTTTGGATTACAAATAGATCAAAATAAAAAAGAGCCAAAACTTTCGCTTTGGCTCTCTTACTTATTTTAACGTTTTTCTATTTACTGAAAATCAGCATCAGAAACACCTTCGTTAATTTTTATTTCTTTTACTACGAAGTTTAAATTCATTGGTCCTGATTTTAATCCAATTGAATGTGGGAATTTAATTCCGTTTACTTCTTTATAGTCAGAAAACACAGTTGGTACTTTAGTTTCTTTACCATCTGGAGTTTTTACTGTTTTAACTTCTTTTACTTTTAATCCAGAAGTCATATCATAATAAACCTCAGTGTCATTATATTTTAAAACAATAGCATTTTTACCCTCTATTGGTTCTACTCTTAATAATTTACCTGCAGTGTATTTTAAATCACTAAAAAGAGCATTACTATTTTTTGCTTTTTCAACTTGCTCTGGCGTCATAGCTGTTTTCTGACCTCTAGCTTCAGAATATCCTTTAGTTCCGTCAAAAACAGATTTCTGCATTACATTACCCATCACAGCAATTGACTGAGACGTTTTGTTTGGTGCAGCAGCTTTAACAGTCATCGCTAACGGAGTTCCTTGAATTGTTGCGTTAGAAACTATAGTTACTGTTTTAACAGCCTTAACTTTGTCTTTCCCTCCAATTGCAGTAAAATATTTATTTACAACATTTGCAGAAGTCATTCCTGCAGGAATAGGTAGAGTCATTGCTGGCTTAGTAGTAGGGTTTCCTTCAGTATCGAAATAGTTGATTTTATAATCAGAATTTTTTTCTAAATTCTTTAAAACTTCAATTCCTTTACCAGTAATTATAATACGCGCTTTATCACCTCTAAAATATTTAATTGCTGCATTTTGAACATCGTCTAAAGTTACAGCGTTAATATTTTTTAAGTAGTTTTCATAAAAATCTGCAGGTAAGTTATAAAGTGCAATGTTTAAAGCATAACGAGCAGCAGTTGCAGGCTTTTGAACCTCCATTACAAAATTACCAACATATTTAGCTTTTGCATTTTTTAATTCTTCAGCAGATACTTTTTGATAACGAATTTTGTTGATTTCTTTTTGTATTTCTACAACAGAGCTATCTGTTACAGCATTACGAACACTTGCTGTTGCTCTAAATGTTGCAGCATCTCTACTTTGTCTAACACTAGAATAAGAACCATAAGTATACCCTTTATCTTCACGTAAATTCATGAATAAACGAGCAGTTCCGCCACCACCTAAAATACTGTTTGCTAATAAAGCAGCATAATAATCTTTATCACCTAATTTTAAATCGATGTTATTTGCAACTACAATTTCTGATTGTACTGCATTAGACATGTTGATAAAGTTAATTTCGGTAGTATTTACGTTTTCTGGCTTAGAAAAAGCAACCGCAGGTACATTTCCTTTTTTCCAGTCACCAAATAGTTTTGTTACCATTTTTTTAGTTTCTGAAGGATCAATATCTCCAACAATTACTAAGTAAGCATTATTTGGTTTGTAGTAGGTATTAAAATTATTCTGAACATCTGTAAGTGAAATGTTACCGATAGATTCTTTGGTTGTAAATTCACCAAAAGGGTGATTTTTACCATAAATTAAAGCACCTTCAGCTCTTCTTGCGATTGCTGTTACACTTTTTTCATTTGATTTTAATCCGTCTAAAGTAACTTTAACCTCTTTGTCGAATTCTTCTTGGGTAAACTGAGAGTTCTTAACTCCGTCTGCCATTAACCCTAATACTTCAGGAAAGTATTTTTTTAATGATGCAGCAGCAGCTCCAGAACTAAAAAAGTTAACACGAGCACCAAGATAATCTACCTTTTCGTTAAATTCATCTTTTGTAATATTTGTAGTTCCGCGGCCTAATAAGCTTCCCATCATACCAGATAAACCTGCTTTGTTTCCTTCAACAACAGCTTTGTTATCAATAGTTAAACTTGCAGAAGCTCTTGGTAATTTATGGTTTTCAACCATTATAACCTGTAGCCCGTTTGGCAATGTGAATTTATCAACTTTACCTAACTGTACTTTTGGTGCTGGTCCTGGCTTGGGTTGTACGCTTCTATCTATCTGTGCAGTTGTAGCAAAAGACATTGCTAAAATTGCGATAAGTGATACTATTTTTGTCTTCATAATATATTATTGTCTTTTGATTTATTTCTTTTTTGGTAAATATTCTAAAACTAATCGTTGATTAGGATTTAAATATTTTTTAGCAACTTCTTTAATTTCTTCACGGGTAATTGAACGGTAAATGTCAATTTCTGTGTTAATTAAATTAGTATCACCATATAAAACATTGTAGCGAGCTAATGAATTCGCAATTCCTTCAACACTAGCGTTCGCATTCACAAAATTGTTTTCGAATTTGTTTTGTAATTTTTGATATGCCTTTTCAGAAATTAAATTCGTTTGAATCTTTGCAATCTCTTCATCAATTTCTTTAGTTAAATCAGTTAAAGATGTTTTTCCTAAAGGAAGACCATAAACAATATAGGTTCCGTAATCTTCTTGGTTAGAACTGAAAGCTCCAACTTGTAATGCCATTTTTTTAGTATCTACTAATTTTTTATATAAAACAGAGCTTTTACCATCGCTTAAATAAGTAGAAATCATATCTAAAACTCTAGCATCTCTTGTTTTCATAGATGGAGTTCTGTAGGCATTAACTATAGCAGGTATTTGAATGTTAGCATCGTATGCCTTTGCGTTTATTTGCTTAGTAATAGGATCTTCTTTTAAGAAGGTTCTGGTTATTTCTGCACCCTTAGGAATTGGGCCAAAATAATCTTGTACCATTCTCTTGGTTGTTTTAATATCAATATCACCAGCAACAACTAAAGTTGCATTATTAGGAACGTAGAATTTTTTATTGAACGCTAAGAATTCAGCTAAAGTAGCGTCATCTAAATGTTTCATTTTTCCAATAGTAGTTCCTTTATAAGGGTGTTTTTTAAAGATGTTCTTTTTAACGTTCTCTAAAAAGCTACCGTAAGGCTGATTATCTACACGTAATCTTTTTTCTTCTTTTACAACTTCATTTTGAGTATCAACTCCACCTTGATTAATAACCGGGTGTAATAAACGTTCAGATTCCATCCATAAACCTAACTCTAAATTATTAGAAGGAAAGACTTCGTAGTAATATGTTCTATCATCGGTTGTATTTGCATTGTTTTTACCTCCGTTAGAAGAAACAATTTTAAACCAATCTCCTTTTTTAATGTTTTTAGTTCCTTCAAATAATAAGTGTTCGAAAAAATGAGCCATACCTGTTCTATCTGGCTGTTCATCTTTTGCTCCAACATGATACATTACAGCTGTTGTTACTACAGGTGCAGATTTATCTTGATGTAAAATCACATGCATTCCATTACTTAAATCGTACTCTTCAAAGGCTACTTTTTGTGCATTAGCAGCAAAGCCAATAAACAAAGCAGCACTAAGAGTTATAATACTTTTTTTCATTGATAAAATTTTAGTTTTAACTGATTTTATTATATGTGACGTGAAATTAGGATATTCGTTACATTAAAAAAGGTAGAATAAATTATTTTTTTACAAACTGAATATTAATTTACTGAATTAAAGCTTGTTTGTTGTAAAAAATGTATATTTGCATCCGCATTTTCACTAAGAAAGTGTAAAATAAGTATAACGCAAAACAAAAAGTATGTACGCAATCGTAGAGATAGCAGGGCAGCAATTTAAAGTAGCAAAAGACCAAAAGGTATTCGTACACCGTTTACAAGACGCAGAAGGATCAGAAGTAATTTTTGATAATGTAATGCTAATTGAAGACAAAGGGAACGTAACTATTGGCGCCCCAGCTATAACAGGTGCAGGAGTAACTGCAAAGGTATTACGTCACTTAAAAGGTGATAAAGTAATCGTTTTCAAGAAGAAAAGAAGAAAAGGTTACAAGAAGAAAAACGGACACAGACAGTATTTAACTGAGATTCAAATCGAAGGAATTGCTGCATCTGGTGCTAAAAAAACAGTAACTAAAAAAGAAACTCCTAAGGTTGAGGCAAAAGCTGAATCTAAGGACTTAAGTTCAATGACTGTTGCTGAATTAAAAGCTTTAGCTAAAGAAAAAGGTATCTCAGGATATACTTCTTTAAAGAAAGCAGAATTAATTGAAGCGTTAAGCAAATAATTAACTTTAAAAACTTAGAGAGATGGCTCATAAAAAAGGTGTCGGTAGTTCGAAGAACGGTAGAGAATCAGAATCGAAACGACTAGGAGTAAAGATTTTTGGAGGACAAGCTGCAATTGCAGGAAACATTATTGTTCGTCAAAGAGGAACAACTCACAACCCAGGTGAAAATGTTTACATGGGAAAAGATCATACTTTACATGCTAGAGTTGATGGTGTAGTTGAATTCAGAAAGAAAAGAGACAACAGGTCATACGTTTCTATAGTTCCTTTCGAGGCTTAAGAAATTTTTGATTTAATAAATTAAAGCTCAAACACTTGTTGTTTGAGCTTTTTTATGTTTTAAAACGAAATTAAATTTAATGCAAAAAAAAACACTACTATAAAGTAATGCTTGTTTTTTTAATTTCTTATTGATTAATCCCCCAATTTATCAATACGATTCCCTTGTGTATTATATAACAAATATATGGCGTAAATATATTTTAAAAAGTTACTAATGTGTAAATGGTCTTAATTTGTGTGTAGATGGTTTTTGTATTGTTTTTTTAGGTAATTTTTTATGTTCTTTAGATCGTTTCTTCATTTTTAACGTTTTATTATTACATTAATATCAGTTACATTTGATAGAAATACTACTATATGTTAAAAGCTGTAATTGTTGATGACGAGCCTAAAGCTATACAGGGACTTACTTGGGAATTGTCTAATTTTGATACTGATTTAGAGGTTATAGAAACCTTTACGGAGGCAGAAGAGGCTATTAAATATATTAATAGTAATGCCATCGATTGTCTTTTTTTAGATATTGAAATGCCAACAATGGATGGTTTTCAATTACTTGATAGATTAGATAAAAAAGATTTTGCAATTGTAATTACAACAGCTTATAATGAGTATGCAATAAAGGCTTTAAAAAATGAAGCGATCGATTATTTGCTTAAACCTGTAGATTCTGATGATTTAGAGGAAACATTAAACAGAGTTAAAAGTCATCATGTTAAAAATAATAACCACGAAAAATTCGAGCAAATACTAACAAACTTTAATAAAAAATTCAAAAAAAGAAAAATAACAATAAATACCGATGGTAAATTAATTTTTTTAGAAGAATCGGAAATTTTATTTGTTGAATCTGACGGTAATTATTGTTCTATTCATACAGTCAACAATAAAAAAATTGTAATAACAAAAAAGTTAAAAGAGATTAATTTATTACTCCCAGAAGAACATTTTTTTAGAATACATAATTCATTTATTATCAACTTAAACAAGATTAAAGAATTTTTAAGGTCGGATGGTTATGTGGTTTTAGAGGACAATCATAAAATACCAGTTTCACGTCAGAGAAAATCTGATTTTCTAGAAAAATTTTAAAAATGAAATTCTTCCTTGTAACAATCTTATTCTTTTTAACTACTATCACCTGCCTATCACAAAATAACGTTGACAGTTTAATCACTGGCGCTTTATTGAAAAAAGAAACTAGTTACTTTAAACTCCAACAGCATTTTAAAAGAGCTAGGTTTACTGATAATCAGATAAAAAATCTTTTAGAGGAAAGCAAAAAGAGTAATTATGTAATAGGAGAAATATTTGCAAAAAAAGTAGAAGGGCGTTTATTTAGAAATATTACAGAGTATGATAAGGCAGTAGAAAGCTATAACGAGGCGCTAAGACTCGCTAAAGAAATAGAAAGTAAAGAGGCTGAAATCGTAATATTAAATCAGTTAGGGGTTGTTTACAGGCGTCAAGATAAAATTAGATCTGCATTAAACAACCATCAAGCAGCTTTAGAGATTGTTACTCAAATAGAAAGTCCAAATGAAGATATTAAAAAGAGTAATAGTATTACTATAAATAGTATTGGGAATATTTATTTGGCTTTAAAACAATATGGAAGAGCTTTAGAAAAGTTTAACCAATCTATTCTTATTCAGGATAGCTTAGATGATAAAAGAGGTTTAGCAATTAATCATCAAAATATTGGATACGCTTATAAAAATATTGGCGATTTAGATTTAGCTTTAGAAAATTACCAAAAGTCTTTAAGATATAACACCTTAAATAATGATAAATTAGGAAAAGTAATTTGCCATAATAGTATCGCTGATGTTTTAATTCAAAAAGGAAAATATAATGAAGCATACCAATACATTGCAGAGGTTGTTGCTTCTGCAGAAGAAATAAGTAATAGATATTACTTGTCTGAAGTTTACAATACATATGGTTGGGTTTCAATAAAATTAAATAAAGATGAGGATGCTGAAGACTATTTAGAAAGGGCACTTAAAATAGGCTTAGAAAATAATATTCTTTCAAGCTTAACTTTATCATATGCACACTTATCTGAGTTAAATCAAAAAAAAGAGAATTATAAAAAAGCCTTAGAATACTATCATAAATCTATAGATGTAGAAAGAAGAACTTACAACAATAAAAATGTTAGGTATGTAAATAGTCTTATAGATAGGTATGATAGCGAAGTAAATACTAATAAAATAAAAGACTTAGCAAAAGAAAATGAAATTACTAAATTAAAACTGCTAAGAAATCGTAATATTTTAATTATCGCGCTGGTATCGATTGCTTTATTTGGAGTTTTATTATACTCGATATACAGACAACGTTTGTTAAAAAATGATAAACAAATATTACTTTTAGAGCAAGATGCTTTAAGAATACAAATGAATCCTCATTTTGTGTTTAATGCGTTGAATTCTATTAAACTATATATTATAAATAACGAACAAAAAAATGCAGTTCGATATTTAAATAAATTCTCAAAGTTAATTAGAAGTATTCTGGAATCTAGTACGGTAAAAGAAGTTAACCTTGCAGAAGAACTTAAAACAATGACTTTATATATGAGTATTGAAAATATTCGTTTTTCAAATGCAATAGTATATGAAGAAAAAATAAGCTCAATTGTTAACTTAGAAGTTATTAAAATACCGCCATTAATTTTACAGCCATTTTTAGAAAACGCTATTTGGCATGGACTTTCTTCAAAAAAGGGAGATAAAAAAGTTGTATTATCTGTTGAGAAAATATCTGATGAATTTGTTCAAATAGATATAGTTGATAATGGAATTGGTCGTAAAGAAGCTTTTAGAATTAAAAGTAACAAAACGTTAAATAGAAAATCAATAGGCATTGATTTAACGAAAGAAAGATTAATGAATTTCTCTTCTCAGTTTCAAAACGATTATTCATTAGTTTATGTCGATTTACTTGATGAAAGTGGTAATGTTAAAGGAACAAAAGTATCTTTAAAACTACCTTTAATTTAAAAATCAAACTTTAATTGTACCCATATTGCTTCTTTTATTTCGGTATTTAGGTTGCTAAAAGAAATACCAAGTAACCGAACAGAGTTTTTTAAAGATTCTTGATATAATAGTTTTTTAATAATAGGATAAAAATCTTGTTTATCCTGAATATAATTATCAGTAGTTTTACTTCTAGTTTGTTGTGTAAAATCACTGTACTTTATCTTTAAAGTAATCGTTTTTCCTTTTGTATTCGATTTTTTCATTCTTCGTTCTAACTCATCTGCTATTTTTTCGAGAGGTTGTAGCATAAAAATTTCCGAAGATAAATTTTCATTAAAAGTAGTTTCTGCTGCAACTGATTTTCGAATCCTATTTGGCTTTACCTCACTATTATGAATTCCTCTTACAATATTATAATAATGTAGTCCAGATTTGCCAAATAAAAGAGTAAGTTCTTCTAGTGTTTTTTTCTTTAAATCTAGCCCTTTAAAAATACCTAAATTATGCATTTTAGCAGCGGTAACTTTACCTACGCCGTAAAATTTATTGACAGACAGCTGTTCTAAAAAGGGAATAACATCATCAGGATTAATAGTTTTCTGACCATTAGGTTTGTTAATGTCAGAAGCAATTTTAGCTACAAATTTATTAATTGATATTCCTGCGGATGCTCTTAACTCGAGTTCGTTCCAAATACGTTCACGAATTTCTTCGGCAATTAAACTAGCCGATAAATTACTTTTTTTATTTTCGGTAACATCTAAATAAGCTTCATCTAAAGAAAGAGGTTCAACCAAATCGGTATAATCATAAAAAATTGCTCTAATCTTAGAAGATATTTCCTTGTAACGATCAAACCTAGGGGGAACAAATATTAAATGAGGGCATTTTTTTTTAGCGAGAAAACCACTCATAGCAGATCTAACGCCAAATTTTCGAGCTTCGTAGCTAGCAGCTGAAACCACACCGCGTATTTCATTACCACCAACAGCAAGAGGTTTATTTCTTAAGTCAGGATTATCTAATTGCTCAACCGAAGCATAAAAGGCATCCATGTCTACATGAATAATTTTACGATATGGTGGTTGAAGAGACATTTTTAGGATGCTAAATTAGAATATAAAATTAGGCATTTAAAAAGAAAAAGCACTCGAAAGAGTGCTTTTAAATTGATTTACTTTTTAAATTTAAGAACTTCAGATCGCCCTTTTTTAAATATTTTATTACTGGCATGTGTGCCTTTTCGTAATTCTTTTTGTTCTTCGTATGATAGTTGAATAATTTCTTGACAATCAGAAGAACATGTGTTTTCTGTTCTTTCTGCACATTCATCACACTGAATAAATAATAAATGACAACCTTCGTTTGCGCAGTTAGTATGTTCATCGCAAGCTTTACCACATTGATGACAATTAGAAACTACATCGTCTGTAATTCGCTCCGCTCTTCGGTGATCGAAAACGAAGTTTTTACCAATAAATTTATTCTCAATACCTTCATCTTTTACCTGACGCGTATATTCTATAATTCCACCTTCTAACTGAAAAACGTTTTTAAAACCTTTGTGTTTGTAATAAGCAGAAGCTTTTTCACAACGAATTCCGCCAGTACAATACATCAATAAATTTTTATCTTCTTTATTGTTTTTTAAATCTTCTTCAATAATATCTAAAGAATCTCGAAAAGTATCTACATCAGGTGTAATTGCGCCATTAAAATGCCCAATTTCACTTTCGTAATGATTACGCATATCAACACAAACAGTGTTTGGGTTGGCTAACATTTCATTAAACTCTTTCGCATTTAAATGCACACCTTTATCGGTAACATCAAAAGTATCATCATTTAAACCATCGGCTACAATCTTGTTACGAACCTTTACTTTTAATTTTAAAAATGATTTGTTATCGTGTTCAACTGCAACATTTAATCTAATATCTTTTAAAAAAGAAATAGCATCTAATTGTTCTTTAAGTTGTAAGAAATTATCAGCGGGAACAGACATTTGGGCGTTAATTCCTTCGTAAGAAACGTATGTTCTACCAAGAACCTCTAAATCATTCCATTCTAGGAATAATTTATCTCTAAATAATTGTGGATTTTCTATCTTAAAATATTGATAGAAAGAAATTGTTAAACGATCCTTACCGGCTTCGTCAATTAATGCAGCGCGTTCTTTTGCGCTTAACTTATTGTACAGTTGCATGCTATACTTTTTTTAGTTAGTCAAAATATTTGTTGATTTTTATAAAATCTTTGCAAATGTACTTCTTTTTTGATTTTTTTTGTTTAAAACCACACTTTTTACTTTAATTTGATGTTTTTTGAACTTTAACTAAAAATATCAATAAAAACAGATACAACTAATTCAATTTTTTTAAACCTTTGTATCATTATAGATTAACAGAACTAAATAATAAAAAATGAGAGTAGCAGTTGTTGGTGCCACCGGAATGGTAGGTAATGTAATGTTACAAATATTAGCAGAACGTAACTTTGGCGTAACAGAATTAATTCCTGTTGCTTCTGAACGTTCAGTTGGTAATAAAATTGATTTTAAAGGAACTGAATATACTGTTGTTGGTTTAGAAACAGCCGTTAAAATGAAGCCAGATTTGGCATTGTTTTCTGCAGGAGGCGAAACTTCTTTAATTTGGGCACCAAAGTTTGCAGAAATTGGTACCACGGTAATTGATAACTCTTCTACTTGGAGAATGGATTCAACCAAAAAATTAGTGGTTCCAGAAATTAACGGAGATGTGCTAACGTCCGAAGATAAAATTATTGCAAACCCTAACTGTTCCACGATTCAGCTAGTAATGGCATTAGCGCCTTTGCATAAAAAATACAAGATGAAGCGTGTGGTAATTTCTACCTATCAATCTGTTTCAGGAACCGGTATAAAAGCAGTACAACAATTAGCCAACGAAGAGGCTGGTATTGACGGTGAAATGGCGTATCCTCATAAAATAGGAAGAAATGCTTTACCGCATTGCGACGTTTTTTTAGAAAACGGATACACCAAAGAAGAAATGAAATTGGTAAAAGAGCCAAAGAAAATTTTACGAGATGATTCTTTTTCTGTTACTGCAACTGCGGTTAGAATTCCTACTGCAGGAGGGCATTCAGAAGCTGTAAACGTACAGTTTAAAAATGATTTCGATTTAAAGGAAGTTCGTGAAATCTTAAATAATACTGCCGGAATTATAGTGCAAGATGACGTAGCGAATAACTTATATCCAATGCCAATAACAGCACACAATAAAGATGAAGTTTTTGTAGGAAGGATTCGTAGAGATGAATCTCAAGACAACACCTTAAATCTTTGGGTTGTTTCTGATAACCTTCGTAAAGGAGCTGCAACTAATACGGTACAAATAGCTGAATATTTAGTTGCTAATAACTTGATTAAAAAATCGATTACAGTTTAAAATGTAATTTTATATGTATACAATCCTGTGCTAATTAGTACAGGGTTTTTATTTTTGAAGAATGAATAAAGAACAAATAATTACAAATACTATAGCATTTGTAAAAGAAACATTACAAGGAGCAGAAGGAGGACATGATTGGTTTCATATAGAGCGGGTGTATAAAAACGCTTTATTAATAGCCGCTGATGAAGATGTTGATAAATTTATTGTATCGCTAGGTGCTTTATTACACGATATTGCCGACGCTAAGTTTTATGACGGAGATGAAACTGTTGGGCCAAAGTTGGCACGAGATTTTTTAGAAAGCGAGCAAGTTACTGAAGAGATTATTATACATATAGAAAATATTATTAATTATATTTCTTTTAAAACAAGTTTGACGAACGGAGAAAAATTTAGCTCACCAGAACTAAGTGTTATTCAGGATGCAGATAGGTTAGATGCGATTGGAGCGATTGGAATTGCACGTTGCTTTAATTATGGAGGATTTAAAAATAGAGCTTTATATGATCCAGAAATAGCTCCGAATTTAAATATGACAAAAGAAGAGTATAAAAAATCTACAGCACCAACAATTAATCATTTTTATGAAAAGTTATTACTTTTAAAAGATAAGATGAATACGGAAACTGGTAAAAAAATTGCTAAGGAAAGACATTTTTATATGAAAGGTTTTTTACAACAGTTTTACGATGAGTTTAATGGTGTTAAATAGTGGTTTATTTAAGAATAGTTTATTTATTTTTTATTTTAAATAAAAAAACCGCAATATAAGTTGTGAGTGTTTGAAAATAATATATATTTGTTTTAAGAGTTAGTAATTCCCCTTTATTAACTATAACAATCCCCTAAATTGTTAAAAAAGCATCTAGATTTCTAGATGCTTTTTTATTGTTTAGGTTTTAAGGTTTTTAATATTAAATGAATATGAAAAAATTATATCTAAGCTTTGTAAATAATGAGATATTTTATTAAAATATTACAGCTAAGAAAGTAACAATTATAATTATACTCTTTATGACTATTTTTGTTATTATTGATATCATAATATTTTTATTGAATTATACCATCCTTAATAACTACAGTTTCAGTTTTTTGTCCGTTTACGAATTCTAGTTCTAATAAATCAATATTCTCATAACCTTTAATCTTTGATTTTAATAGGTTTTGAATTTTTCCCGTTTCTTTTTTTATTGATTCAAACTTACAGTCAATTAGTTGATATTCTCCTTTTTCAGTACTTAATCCGTTTTTACCAACCTGAATTCCTTTTGCATATATAATTTGGTTTACTTCCTTACAATCGCAATTGTCTTTTAATACCTCTATAATATCACTTGATTTATCTATGCTTTTTATTGTAGTTGTAACTGTATAACCAAATAACCCGCCAAGACATAAAAATAAAGTTGCTCTTACTATTGTTTTCGTTAATTTTTCCATGCTTCTGATTTATTTATTAGGATTAATTTCCTGAAACAAATATTATACATAATATACCTTTATAAAAGAAAAGTAAACCTAGTTTTAGAAAATTAGGGTGTTAAAAAAAATATTTTAACTCTTTGTTAACAAGGCTTTTGGTTGTTTTTTTGTCTTTAATGAATTGTTATATATATGAAGCCCTAAATTTATAAATTTAGGGCTTCATATATATATTAGTAAAATTATTTAGTTAATAGAGTTCAATTTTTTAATATAAACAGAAGGTAGCAGCCCTGTTCTTTTTCTAAAATATTTGGTAAATGAGTCTGTGCTTTTATAACCTATTTCTTCAGAGATAGATTGAACAGCATAGGCTCTAAATTTAGAATCTTTCTTTAGTTTTAATAGCACATAGTTTATCCTGAGATCATTTATATAAGTATTAAAATTCTTCTGATAATGTGTGTTTATAACTTTAGATAAATAAGAGGTATTTGTTTTTATTTTTCTTGCAATGTTATATGAATTACATTCTTGTTTTAAATAATAGTGTTGTTCTTCTATTTTATGTAATCCGGCTAAAATTTCATTAAATGTTTCCTTATTAATATCTATAGATAATTTTTCCTCTAAAATTTTATCTTTTGTATCTATTATTTTTTGTTGTTGCTCTAGTGAGTTTATCTTGTTTATTAATTTAATAAAACGATCAGAATCTTTTTTCTTTCTGCTAGATAAACGAAGTAAGTATAAAACAAGTAACAAAATAATACTACTACTTGTAATCATTAAATATTTAGTTGTTTTTTTTTGATTTTCTTTTTCAGATTCTAAACTAGATAACTCTTTATTATGAAAAGAATTTATAATGTTTTTTTTGTTTTTTTCTAATGCTGTTTGGTTCAAAACATATTTCTCGAAATATTCATTTGATTTTTTAATATTGCCAGATTTCTTGTAAGTCTTTGCAAGAGTTTTATAATCATCAACTAAATAAAATTCTTTAGTTTTTGTTAATCCAATTTCAATCCCTTTTTCCATAACAGCAATAGCTGAGTCGTATTTTTTTAATCCAGTATAAGCTGCTGTTAATTCTTTGTAATAATAATAGTTTCCAGAATTAGGGTCATGTTTGTGGCTTAAAATACTTAGTTGCTTAATTTTATTTAAAGCCTCAGAATATTTTTTTTCTTCAATTAAAATTTTAGCATTTTGACTATAAAAACCTATCCGAATAAAATTATTAAGTGTATCTAATCCTTGTTTGATAGCTTTTTTTAATACTAATTTTGCAGAATCTATATTTTTAAGTTTTATGTAGGTATCGCTAATACTTGTTATGGTTATTGCACTATTAAAATTTCTGTTTCGTTCATCAATTTCCGTTGTAGTTTGTAATCTATTTAATCCTTTTTTATAGTTTAATAAAGCTTTCTTGTAATCTCCTGCAGAATAATTCATAGCCCCAATAAGCACAGGAATAACAGCTTTGTAAAACTGTAAATTTTCTTGACTAGCAATAAGTTCACTTTTAGAATAAAAAGCTAAAGCCGTTTTCGTTTCACCAACAGCAGCATAACTATTACCTAGCTGAACTATTATTTCGATAGGTGTAATTTTTAAAGAATCTATAATCTCTTTTTCTTGTTTACTTAAATTATAAGCGTTAAATAATACTAATTCTTTTTCAAAAGATTTTATTGAAACATGATATTCGTTAAGGAATTGAGACTTCCGTCCCATTTGATGTAGTAATCTAATTGTCTGAAAAGTATCTTTATTCTTTTTAGACAGGTTTAGCATTTTTTGAATTATAACAACCTGATTTCTTGCTTCACTTTCAGTTTCTAAGATATTCGAAAAACTAAGTATTTTTTCTTTATAAGTATCTTTATTAATCTCTTGTGCAGAAAGATTAATAGTTAATAAAAAAAGAAAAAAAAGAAGAGTTTTTTTAGGTGCCATAAATTATTATCCAGGAAAATTTGGTTTTCTTTTTTCTAAAAAAGCGGTTGTTCCTTCTTTAAAATCTTCTGTTCCAAAAGAATCACCAAACTCAGCTATTTCTGTTTCATAACCATTTACACCGTCTTTAAAGTTGTCATTTACGGCTCTAATTGCTGCGCTAATTGCTACAGAAGAATTGCGCATTATTTTACCAGCTAGTTTTTCTGCTAAAGGTATTAATTCTTCTAAAGAAACAACATGATTTACTAATCCCCATTGTTTAGCATCTTCGGCAGATATCATTCCTGCTGTCATAATTAATTCCATTGCTTTTCCTTTACCAACTAATTGAGGTAAACGTTGTGTACCACCATAACCAGGAATTACACCTAAAGATACTTCAGGTAGGCCCATTTTAGCACTGTCTGATGCTACTCTAAAATGACAAGCCATTGCTAATTCTAATCCGCCACCAAGAGCAAAACCATTTACAGCTGCAATTACAGGAGTTGATAAGTTTTCTACGAGATTAAATAACGACTCTTGTCCTAATCTAGCTAATCTACCACCTTCTTCTACAGAGAAGTTTGCAAATTCAGAAATATCTGCCCCAGCTACAAATGCCTTTTCACCACTTCCAGTAATAATAATTGTTTTTACATTTGCATCATCTTCTAAGTCTTCAAAAGCTGTACTTAACTCTTCAATTGTAGCGCTATTTAAAGCATTTAACTTTTTTGGTCTGTTAATAGTAATTGTTGCTAATTGGTTAGTGATAGACACTAAGATGTTTTCGAAATTCATTTGATTGAGTTTTTTAAGGCCTGGCGAAAATTCTCTAGGCGTAAATTTTTAATTTTTAGGTAAAATAACTGTAAAAACGGTTCCTATGTTTTCTGTTGAGGTGAAACTGATAGAGCCGTCATATGCTTCAATTATATTTTTTATCATGGCTAAACCTAAGCCCATTCCGCTTGTTTTGGTGGTAAACTTAGGCTCGAAAATTAATTCTTTATTTTGTTCTATGATTCCTTTTCCGTTATCGGAAACAGTAATTTTAACATTATTCCCTTCAGAAGTTACCTTTACTTCAATTCTAGGAGTAGCTGTATTTTCTGTAATTGCCTGCGTTGCATTTTTTATTAAATTAGTTAAAATTCTAATTAATTGAGTCTTATCTAAATTAGCAAATAGTTCGGTTTCTTGCGGAATGTAATGTATGTAATCTTCAGAGAAAATATCTAAAGAATGTTTAACAATATCAACGACATCTAACCTTTCGCGACGTTGTGTAGGCATTTTTGCAAAGTCTGAAAAAGCAGAAGCAATAGAGCTCATTACATCAATTTGTTGAATTAGTGTTTCACTGTATTCAGATAATTTTTCTTTTATGGTCGGATCTTCTGGGTTAAACCTTCTTTCGAAGCTTTGAACTGAAAGACGCATTGGTGTAAGCGGATTTTTTATTTCATGTGCTACTTGTTTGGCCATTTCTCTCCAAGCTTGTTCACGTTCACTTTTAGCAAGTTTTACAGCACTTTCTTCTAACTGATCAATCATATTATTGTAAGAATCAATTAAAGAGTTTATTTCTGAACTAGCAGAGTTTAACGTAATTTTTTCATTCCGTTGATTTAAACGAGTTTCTTTAATTTTTTTAGAAATTGTTTGAATAGACCTTGTGATGTAACTAGATAAAAAGTAAGCTAATGCAATGGCTATAATAAACATTAGTAAGTATACGAGTAGTAAACGAGATATAAACTCCCGTAATTCATGTTTTTGTTCTTCGTTATCTTGGGCTATTTGTAGTTTTAAAATCCCAATTCGTTTAAATCGAGAATCCGTGATATAAGTATACGATGACTGAAATGTAACACCCTCTTGATAATCTTCATCTGAATGCCTATGATCAGAATTATTAGCAAGGCTCTTTATTGTTTCTCTAGGTAAATTTTCACCTTCTTTTTTATCAAAGTTATAAGGAATGGATGATTTTAATAAGTTACCATCCATATCATACATAGATACGGTAAGTTTATGAACATATGCAATATCATAAATACGATATTGAAAAATTTTAGCTAAATTATTTGTGGTAATAGGGTAGGTTGTCTTGCGCTTTAATTCGATTTCAATATCGTGCTTGGTAGCACTTTCTTTTCTGTTAAAACGTAGTTTGTTATAATCATCTGTCTGCTCGCCATATTGAAATATGGTAACACTAATAATTAAAATAGAGGCCAACAATACTAAAAGTATCATTGATAAAAAGATTCTAATTCGTAGTGATATATTTTTAATATTTAGCAAATTTATTATTTTATTCTTTTAGTATTCATAATTAAGGTGTCGTCGGCTTGACCATCATTATCCCAATCGTATATTGATGTTCCTTTAAAACCATTTTCTATTTGTTGTATTTTATACCAAGCCTGTACTTGTTTACCCATATAAAAATAATCAATAAATAAACTATCTTTTTTCATCTTCCATTTACCATTAGTCTGGTCTAATTTTTCTCCGTTAGGTTGTTTAAACCATGCAGAAAATGTTCCGTCTTTTTTGTAAGATGATTGCGCCTTACCTGAATTGGGTTTGTTAAAATCATCTTCAAAAACAGAAGTACTATCAGTTTTGTTTACGGTAATCATTTTAATTTTTAAATAAGTGGTTTCCCAATTACCAACTAGGTAATTACTTAAAGTAGTTTTTTTATGTTGATTACAACTTACAAAAAGTATTCCAAAGCTTATAATAGCTGCTAGTTTTATTTTCATAATCAAGATTTAATTTTGTCTTCTTTACTGTGTAAAAGGCGAGTTAATTTAATTGATAAATCTAATAAGATTATTTTAGCATTCCCGTTTCTTTCAATGTGATATTGAGCATCACTTACCTCCTTTTCAATAACTAAAATATTTGCACTGTGTATAAAAGGTGCAAATTTTTCTAATTGAAAATTAGCAGATTTTGTTTCTAGGAAAACTAAGTCTGGTGTTCCGTAATTTAATAGCAAGGCTTGCCTAAAAAACTGCAAACAATATTGTAAAAATTGTTTTTGTGTTTCTCTACCCGATTTAGCAATAGCTTCAGACCATTTTATTAAATCCTGAATTACAGCAGCATTTCCTTTGGCTTTAAAGGCAGCACGAATCCATGTAATAAACCATTCTTCAAAAATTAAATCATTAGAGTTGTTGTTTAATATACGTAATGCTTTGTTGTAATTCCCTTCAGATTGATGCGCTATTTTTATAGCTTCATTTTCTGCAACATTCTCGTTTTTAACTAGAGTATTAGCAATATCGGCATCACTTAAAGAAGGGAAATTTAATGCTTGACAGCGAGATTTTATGGTGTTTATAATTTGCTCTTCATCTTCAGTAATTAATAAGAAAATGGTTTTGTTTGGCGGTTCTTCAATCAATTTTAATAATTTATTAGAAGCTGCAATGTTCATTTTTTCAGCCATCCAAATAATCATCACTTTAAAACCACCTTCGTAAGATTTTAATTGTAGCTTTTTAACAATATCTAAGGCTTCATCAACACCTATTTGACCTTGTTTATTTTCTACACCAATATGTTTAGACCAGTCGAAAATGCTTCCGTAAGGTTGCGTTTCTATAAAACTTCTCCAATCATTTAAAAACAAATTGCTAACAGGGTGTTTTTTTACAGCATCGTTTGTGGTTACAGGAAAGGCAAAATGTAAATCAGGGTGTTGTAATTTATTGCATTTTATATTACAAGCTTCTTCGTTGCTTGATGATTTACATAATAAAAATTGAGCATAAGCAATTGCCATTGGCAAAGTACCAGAACCTTCTTTACCAACAAAAAGTTGCGCATGCGGAATTCGGTTATTCTCAGCCGATTGCTGTAAATGCTTTTTAATATGTTCCTGTCCTATAATTTTATCGAAAGTCATGCAACAAATATAAGATTTCAAATATAGAGAACAACCAATAAAAAGAAAGAACAGATTGTTTGAGGCTAATTGTTTAGAACGGTTCTATTTTAGTATATTTGTGACCCAATTTATACGTCTCATTTGAATTCAATCGCAAATTTACAGCTAGGAGAAAGAGGTATTATATCTGAACAATGTTTAGATGTTATTCCTTTAAAATTATTAGAAATGGGTTGCTTACCAGGAACAGAAGTAGAGTTGTTGCAGATAGCTCCTTTTAAAGATCCGTTATACATTTGTGTAAACGGCAGTCACTTGGCAATACGAAAAGAAACGGCAAGCAAAATTGTAATTACCAAAATATAATTGATGGATAAGCGTATTAAAGTAGCTTTGGTTGGAAATCCAAACACGGGAAAAACATCATTATTTAACCAATTAACGGGTTTAAACCAAAAAGTTGGTAATTATCCTGGTGTAACGGTAGATAAAAAACAAGGAACTTGTAAGTTATCAGGTAAAAATACCGCAATTATTACCGATTTACCAGGAACGTACAGCATTAATCCAACCTCTATTGATGAAAGTATTGTTTTAAAAACTCTCTTAAGTTCTCAGGAAGATGAAAAGCCAGATGTAATTGTAGTGGTTGCAGATGTAGAGAATTTAAAGCGAAATTTATTACTCTTTTCTCAAATTCAAGATTTAGAAATACCCACGATTTTAGCCTTAAATATGGCAGATCAAATGCTGCGTAAAGGTATTTTAATAGATATTGAGAGTTTAGAAAAAGAACTACACACAAAAGTAGTTTTAATATCTGCTAGAAAAAACGAAGGAATAAACGACGTAAAAAAAGAAATTGAGAATTATAGCGTATTAAAACCACACTCTAATTTTAATGAGATTTCTACTAAAATAGATGCAGCTTATTTTAGTGAGCTAGAAAAAATAAGTCCAAATTTTTCATCATATGAATTATGGATGATGCTTACAAAGCAGCATATTTCTTTGCTTTCTGATAAAGAAAAAGAGCAGTTACTATTTTTTAACGACGCAGGTGTTAAGCAAAAAAAATATCAGCATAAAGAAACAATTTATCGATATCAGAAAATAAATTCGATTTTAAATAAAACATATAAAGTTGATGCCTCTAAAGCAACAGATTTACGTGCAAAGTTAGATCGTGTTTTTACACACAAAATATTCGGTTATATTATTTTCTTCGGATTATTATTGTTGATTTTTCAATCAGTTTTCGATTGGGCATCAACACCAATGGATTTAATAGACGGCTTATTTGCAAATATTGCTGATTTAACTAAAACAAACTTACCAGCCGGTATGTTTACCGATTTATTAACGGAGGGAATTATTCCGGGAATAGGTGGTGTTGTTATTTTTATTCCGCAAATAGCCATTCTGTTTTTATTTATTGCCATTCTAGAAGAAACAGGTTACATGAGCAGAGTTGTTTTTTTGATGGATAAAATTATGCGTCGTTTTGGAATGAGCGGTAAAAGTGTAATTCCGTTAATTTCTGGTACTGCATGTGCAATACCCGCAATAATGGCAACACGAACTATTTCTAGTTGGAAAGAGCGCTTAATAACCATTTTAGTAACGCCTTTTACAACCTGTTCGGCACGTTTACCTGTATATGCTATTTTAATAGCCCTGATTATTCCAGATACCAAAATATTCGGAATATTAAGTTTACAAGGATTAACATTATTAGGGTTATATTTTATAGGGTTTGCAGCAGCAATAATAGGTGCTTACATTTTACATAAAACATTAAAAATAAACAACACTTCGTTTTTCGTAGTAGAAATGCCTAATTACAAGCTGCCTTCAGCAAAAAATGTATTTTTTGATGTGTTAGAAAAAACGAAAGCCTTTGTTTTCGGAGCCGGAAAAATAATTTTAGCCATCTCAATTGTATTATGGTTTTTAGCTTCGAACGGGCCATCAGCCTTTGAGAACGCAGAGAAAAATGTAATAGAGAATGTTGCAAATCAACAATTATCAGCAGCTGAATTATCGCAAAAAATAGCATCCGCTAAACTAGAAAATTCTTATATAGGTATTGCTGGTAAAGCAATAGAACCTGCCGTGAAACCATTAGGTTACGATTGGAAAATAGGAATTGGTTTAATAGCTTCATTTGCTGCAAGAGAAGTCTTTATAGGTACGTTAGCAACAATTTATAGTGTTGAAAACGATGATGAAAATATTTCGACAATTAAACAAAAGATGGCGGCTGAAATAAACCGTGAAACAGGTGAAAAACGATACAATTTTGCTACCGGAATATCTTTGTTGTTGTTTTATGCATTTGCAATGCAATGTATGGCAACTTTAGCCATAGTAAAGAGAGAAACGAAAAGTTGGAAATGGCCAATAATACAACTTATAGGTATGGGAGCATTGGCATATTTAACGGCATTTATAGCATATCAAACTTTAAGTTAATGCAAGAAATTATTACGTATATCGCAGTAGGTTTAGCAGTGTTTTTTTTAGTGAAAAAGTTTTTTATTAAAAAAAATAACAAAGGTTGTAGTACGGATTGCAATTGTTCTTAATCAATAAATAATATATTTTTTATTTGTAACACTTTAGGCAATTAATGTATGTTTGTGGTATTGTAATTGATGATGTAACCTACATCTATAATTGATTTAAAATATAAATATGAAAAAAGCATTTTTAATAGCTGTTATCTTTATCAGCTCATTTGCACAAGCACAACAAGAGGTAAAAGTAGATATATTAGATGCTCTGGCATTAAAAACAGTAGAGGTTTCTTACGAATATTATACTAGTGAGCAATCATCTATAGGTATTTCTGCCTTGTTTAATTTTGAGAAAAAATCATCGGATTTTAGATACAATGAAGAGCTAATGATTACACCTTATTTTCGTCATTATTTTACAAATAATACTAATTGGAATTATTTTGGTGAAGTTTTTATGGGGATTAATACAGGCGAAAAAGAAATTGAAGTAGAAGGTAGCACAATAAAACAGTATAAAGAATATACAGACGGAGCTTTAGGTATTGCTTTTGGTTCTAAATATGTGTCATCAGGAGGTTTTGTTATTGATGTTCATGCAGGTTTAGGAAGAAATATGTTTTCTTCAGAATCGCGCTCTGTAGTGCCAAGAGTTGGTATTAATGTAGGATATAGATTTTAGTGTAAAACTGAAATAAAATGATTAAAAAGCTTGCGTTATGCAAGCTTTTTTGTTTGTATAATATTAGCTAAAATAAAACTTATACAGGCTGGTATAGCCCAACCTAAACTATGATTAGCTAAAGGAATATAGTTTTTGATAGTTGTTAAGTATGCACCCGGAATAATGAATCCTAAAAAATCAGGGATACTGAATAGAAATGTAACGATCACAGCGACTTTAAAAACGAAACTTGATGTGTATCTACTTGAAATTACATTTAAAATAATTAAAATAATTGTTATTGGGTAGATAAACATCAATGCAGGTAGCGCAATGTTTATAATATAAGTTACATCAAACTGACCAACTAAAACGCCAAGAATACATCCAATTACCGCGGTAATTGTAAACACTTTTTGAGAGTTGTTACTAATTCCTTTAAAATAATCAGCAGTACCAGTAATAATTCCTACAGCAGTAGTAAAGCAAGCTAAGGCAACTAAAACACTTAAGAAAATACTACCTATATTACCTAAAGTTTGGTTGCTTAATGATTTTAAAATTTCTGTTCTATTAGCTTCTTCAGGAAAAGTTGAGCTAAACAAAACTCCATTATAAATAAGGCCTGCATAAATAATTAAGAGTCCTAAACCAGCAATAAAACCAGCTTTAGTTATCAGTTCTTTTTTGTAGTTAAAAGTTGCTTCTTTGTTAAAATTCATAGAGATAACCAAAACACCACCTACTACTATCGAAGCAATGGCATCGAAAGTTTGATAGCCTTCTAACAATCCATCAACAAAAGGTGTTTTAAGAGTACTTGTGTTTATGGCATCTGGAGCAGTAAAAATTCCAATAAAAATAATAGAAAGTAACATGCATATTATAAGCGGAGTTAAAAACTTACCTATAAGATTTAGTATTTTAGATCGGTTCATGGCAAACAAAAAAACAAATCCAAAATAAATACTACTGGTGATTAAAGAGCTAACATTATTAAAATAAGGAGCAATAGCCATTTCATGAGTAACCGAAGCAGTTCTTGGCGCTGGTAACGCAATGCAAATTGTATAGATAACAAAACAATATATAAGGCTAAAGGTAGGGGAAACTTTTTTACCAAAGTCATACATAGTACCTTGTAATTTGGCGTGTGCTAAAATTCCTAATATAGGAATGAATACTGCGGTAATAAAAAAACCAATTGTAACCCAGCTCCATAAATCGCCCGAATTTTTACCTAAAAAAGGAGGTAAAATTAAGTTTCCTGCTCCAAAAAACATAGAAAACAAGGCGAAACCGGTGATGTATATATCTTTAGTTTTATTCATTCTTATTTGTGTTTGTAATTATATAGATGATAAAATTTATAAATAAGTATAAAAGAGCAACAATAATTAGTGTAAATTTTATAGTAGCAAAGTAGTAAGCCATTAAAGCTAAATTTTTATCAGTACTACCTAATAATATATGTATTAATCCTATATTTTCAATAGCATCAAAAAGGGCGGTAAAAAATTGAGAAAACAATAAGACAAGTCCAACTAAATAAAATGGTTTTCCGTGCCAAAGTATTTTATTGAGTTTATGAATTAACAACGCTATTAAGGCTGGATAAATAGTTAAGAATAAAAAATCGAGACCTAAACTTATACCTGCATTAATTTTTGCATTTGCATCCCAAGAATTTAGAATAGCTTGAGATATGCGAATATCTTTGGCTAACTCAAAAGATATAATTCCGTTTTCACAAATATCATTAATTAAAAAATAATCAATGCTTAGCATAGCATATCCAATACAAATAGTCATAATGGCCAAAAAAAAGGTGACTATTTTTTCAGTTTTATTATCTAATATAGAAAATGGAGAGCTTAACATAATTTTATAAAAATACAAGCGAAAGATACATATTTTTGCAGGATGCAGAACTTTATCAGTTATAAAAATAGTAAAATAGCATATTTAGATGTTGGAAAAGGAACTACGATAGTTTTGCTTCATGGTTTTTTAGAAAACGCGACTATGTGGAGTAGCGTAGTAAAAGAGTTATCTAAAACAAATAGAGTAATTTGTATTGATCTTTTGGGTCATGGAAAATCAGACTGTATAGGGTATGTTCATACGATGAACGATATGGCAGAAGCAGTGAAAGAAGTTTTAAATTTTTTACGCCTCAGAAAATTTTATATAATTGGTCATTCAATGGGAGGGTATGTTTCTCTAGCATTTGCAGAAAAATATTTAAAAAACATAAAGGGATTGTGTTTGTTAAATTCATCTGCACAAGCAGATTCTGAAGAGCGAAAAGAGTTGCGTACTAGAGTAGGTGAAATGGCCAAAAAGAATTATAGTAATTTGGTAAGAATGTCTATCTCAAATTTATTTTTAACTGAAACTAAAGCGATTTTTACTTCAGAAATAGCACAGATAAAAAAAGAAGCATTACAAACTTCTGTACAAGGGTATATTGCCGCAACAAAAGGAATGCAACTAAGAGAAAATAAAGAAGCTGTTTTACAAACTATTCCTAAAAGGCTTATAATTGCTGGTGAAAATGACCCTGTAACACATTTTAATTCGATTATTAAAGAGGCTAAGCGAACAAAAACATCTTTAATAAAATTATCTGGAGGTCATATGAGTCACATAGAGGATAAGGATGAATTAATAGCTTCTTTAAAGAAATTTATTAAAGGCTAAATATTTTCTGTTACTTTGCAATGTAAAAAAGATACTTATGAAAATTCATCACCTAGCCACAGAGAAATCTATTTTAAATAAATTTTTAGCAGAAATAAGAAATGTAGATGTTCAGAAAGATTCTCTGCGTTTTCGTAGAAATATTGAGCGAATTGGCGAGATTTTGGGATATGAATTAAGTAAAGAATTATCTTTTGAAAACAAAGAGATTAAAACACCTTTAGGTGCAATGTCTATAGAAACTCCAGTTAACGATGTAGTTTTGTGCTCAATTCTTCGAGCGGGATTGACTTTACATAATGGATTGCTAAACTATTTTGATGATGCAGAAAATGCTTTTATTTCAGCTTACCGCCATCACCCGAATAATGATGAAGAGTTTGATATTATTGTAGAATATTTCGCCTCTCCATCAATAGATGGTAAAACATTATTGTTAGTTGACCCTATGTTAGCTACAGGTAGATCGATTGTGGCGGTTTATGAAGCAATTAAAAAACACGGAACACCAAAAAAAATTGAGATAGTATCGGTAATTGGTTCAGCAGAAGGTGTAGCGTATATTGAGGAATTTTTTCCTGAAGACACCAATTTATGGATTGCAGATATCGATGCTGAATTAAATGACAAAGGATATATTGTTCCTGGTTTAGGAGATGCAGGTGATTTGGCTTTTGGAGCTAAAATGTAGCCTTATATAAAGTTTGTGATAATCGATATAGCTAAAAACAACAACAACAATACATTGGCAATCCATTTATGTTGATATAATTCTAGTCCGTTTGCTAATATTACCGCTACAGGAAAAAACACGAATAATAATTCACTACTCGCTTTGTTGCTCATTAAAAGGATAATTAGTAGAGAAATTATTAGGTGAATAATAGTTAAAATCCAGTTTTTCCTAAAAGTATTAAGTATTGCTAATGTCTTAGGGCTTTTTAAAACAACCGCAGTAATAACCAAAGAAGTAATAAATGTATTCTGAAATAAATACTTGGTACTTAAGTATAAGTTAAAGTCGTAGTGAATACTCCAATCGAAAAGAAGGTAGAAGTCAGTCAACTTATCATACCAAAAACAATAGGTAAAAAATAAAAACACCACGCTTCCAAAACCTATTAAAGGCGTTAAAAGTGTTTGGTAAGTATATTGTTGATGCAGATATATAGATATGTATAGAAGTACGGAAAATAAAGCCGTGTAAGGCTCTATTAAAAAAGAAACACCTAGCCATAAACCCCCATCAAATAATTTATGCAGAATGTTTTTTTGTGATTTTAAACTATACACCTTACGTAAAAACAGCAAAACAGTTAAGCATGCGTAAAACGTACTATTAATAATTATTACATCAGGAAAAAATCCGATAAGTATTACGAAAAATAAAAAAGCAAAAGAATTATCGAATGTTAATTGATTTTTAGCAAGAATAAAGTTGAAAATAGAAAAAACAACAATAAACCCAAGCAATTCTTTAAAGAGATTAAGAGATAATTCTTTAGAAAATAAACTGAAAGAAAAGTAAATTAAAAACAGCGCAAACAGCACTATGAAATTTACAGGTTTTGATTTACCGAAAAAATTGGCTAACATGGTTTCTTTTTATACTTTTGCAAACGTAAAGATAATCAAGTTATGTTAGGATTAAATATTTTTAGATTAATTGGAGATTTATTTCAATACATTTTAATTCCATTCAAATGGTTGCGACTAGAAGTTGCTAAAGGAGATTATGGATGGTGGACATCAAATGCTGTAAACTGGCTATTTGTATTGGTGTTAATCGTTTTATTTGGATACTGGATGTGGCAATCGGCAACTTTCTTAAAAGAAGGAACTGAAGATAAAGCTTAATTTAGATACACATTGGGAAGCAAAAATAAATTAAAACGTTTCAAAGAAAATGAAACGTTTGCTAACGTACTTCAGCCTACAAGAGAAGAAGTAGTTGGTGATTTTTCTTTAAAAGGAAAATGGCATACTTTTTTTAAAAACGACAATCCAATTATTTTAGAGTTGGGATGTGGTAAAGGGGAGTATACTATTGCTTTGGCAGAGAAAAACCCAGATAAAAATTTTATTGGTATTGATATTAAAGGAGCTCGTTTTTGGCGTGGTGCAAAAACCGCAATAGAAAACGACATGCAAAATGTTGCCTTTATTAGAACACAAATAGAGTTGGTAGATTACATTTTTGCTAAAAATGAAGTTGATGAAATTTGGATAACATTCCCAGATCCACAAATAAAATATCAACGTACAAAGCATAGAATGACCAATACAGCATTCTTAAAAAGATATCACCATATTTTAAAAGAAGACGGAATCATGAACCTAAAAACCGATAGCGAATTTATGCACGGTTATACTTTAGGTTTGTTGCATGGTGAAGGTCATGAGATTATACACGCAAATCATAATGTGTATAAAAACGAAGGCGCACCAGAAGAGGTAACTTCTACCCAAACTTTCTATGAAAAACAATATTTAGAAGTAGGGAAGCCAATTACTTATATCCGATTTAAATTAAATTACTAATTTTACTCGGTGAGTAAAAATCAAAATTTTTTCGAAAGAGTTTACGAAGTTACAAAGCTAATTCCATACGGAAGAGTAACTAGCTATGGTGCTATTGCAACTTATTTAGGTGCTGCAAGATCTGCAAGAATGGTTGGTTGGGCAATGAATAATTCTCATTCTAAAAACATACCAGCTCATAGAGTAGTAAACCGAATAGGCCTACTTACAGGGAAACAACATTTCGATGGTACAAACTTAATGCAACAGCTTTTAGAAAATGAAGGTATTGTTGTATTTGAAAATCAGATACAAGATTTTAAAACTGTTTTTTGGAATCCGATAAACGAACTGCGACCTGAAGAAGACCTTTAGCTTCTAAATAAAGGCGTTTATCTTCGTTTTTTTGGATTAAAAATATGCCATAAAATAGAATTATCACTTCATAAATAATCACAATCTAACTCTCTTTATTTTCTGACGTCTAAAACGTATCTTTGCAGTTAGGTATTAATTAATTTAATTAAACACTCTAATGAGTTTTAAAAAACAAGATATATACAAAGCGTTAGAAACTATAACTGCACCAGGAGAAGGTAAGAGTTTAGTTGAAAACGAAAACATAAAAAACATCGTTACTTTTGGTAACGAAGTTATTGTTGATGTAACAATTTCAAACCCATCTTTACAAGCTAAAAAGAAGGCAGAAGTAGAAATTACGAAAGCAATTCACGAGCACGTTGATAAAGCAATCGATGTAAAGGTGAATGTAAAAGTTGAGGTAAAGGAGAAAGAAAATCCGAATGAAATAAAAGGAAAATCAATTCCTAATATTCAAAATATTATTGCAATAGCGTCTGGTAAAGGAGGTGTAGGTAAATCTACAATTACCTCTAACATGGCAGTGTCTTTAGCTAAAATGGGCTTTAAAGTTGGTGTTTTAGATGCTGATGTTTACGGACCATCTCAACATTTAATGTTTGATGTAGAGAAGGAAAAACCATTAGCAGTAAAAGTTGACGGACGTTCTAAAATGAAACCTGTTGAAAATTACGGCGTAAAATTATTATCTCTAGGTTTCTTTACAGACCCTAACCAAGCAGTAATTTGGCGTGGGCCAATGGCTTCAAAAGCGTTAAATCAATTAATTTTTGATGCAGATTGGGGAGAATTAGATTTCTTATTGATCGACTTACCTCCAGGAACAGGAGATGTGCATTTATCAATCGTACAAGCAGTACCAATTAACGGAGCTGTAGTGGTAAGTACACCGCAAAACATTGCTTTAGCTGATGCTAAAAAAGGTGTTGCAATGTTTAAGCAAGAAAGTATTAATGTACCAGTATTAGGTATCGTAGAAAACATGGCGTATTTTACACCAGAAGAATTACCAGAAAATAAATATTACATTTTTGGTAAAGGTGGTGCTAAGAATTTAGCGGAAGATATCGAAACTAGTTTCTTAGGTGAAATACCATTAGTGCAAAGTATTCGTGAAGCAGGTGATGTAGGTCATCCAGTGGCATTACAAGAAAACAGCCCTTTACAAAAAGCATTTACAGATGTAACCAAAGAAATGGTTTCTCAATTATTAAAAAGAAATGCTAATTTGCCAGCTACCGAAGTAGTTCGTATTACTACAATGAGCGGTTGTAGTACTAAATAGTTAAAAGATTATGACAGCAACAGAAATAAAAGATAACGTAGAAAAAGCTTTAGAAGAAATTCGTCCTTTTTTAATAAGTGACGGAGGAAACATTAAGTTATTATCTATCGAAAATAATAAAGTAAAAGTTCAGTTAGAAGGAGCTTGTAGTGGCTGTACAGTAAATCAAATGACGTTAAAAAACGGCGTTGAGGCAACTATAAAAAAATATGTTCCATCAATAGAAGAAGTAATTAATGTAGCTTAAAACTTGATTTTTATCAGGTTTTAATAACTACAAACTTATTATTTTTGGGCGTTCGAGCGCGCTTTCGCTACTCGCTTTTTTAAAAATAGAAAAATATTTTTAAAAAGAGCTCAAACAAGCCGCTCAATCACTAACGCATATATTCCTGTCTTCAAAAAAAGACAGGAATATCAGTATAAAAAAGAAAATTCTTGTCATTAAAATGATACAAACAGATATACTAATTATAGGAGCAGGTCCAACAGGATTGTTCACCGTATTTGAAGCAGGATTATTAAAATTACGTTGTCACTTAATTGATGCATTGCCACAACAAGGAGGGCAATGTTCAGAAATTTACCCTAAAAAACCTATTTACGATATACCAGCGTATCCAGAGATTTTGGCAGGCGATTTAACCGATAAATTAATGGAACAAATTAAACAATTTGAACCAGGATTTACCTTAGGAGAACGCGCTGAGACAATAGAAAAACAAGAAGATGGTAATTTTATAGTAACCACTAATAAAGGTACAAAACACCAAGCACCTGTAGTAGCAATTGCAGGTGGTTTAGGAAGTTTTGAGCCACGTAAGCCTCCAATTCCTGGTATTGCAGATTATGAAGATAAGGGAGTTGAGTACATGATTAAAGAGCCAGAGCTTTACCGAGATAAAGATGTGGTTATTGCAGGAGGTGGAGATTCGGCATTAGATTGGTCTATTTTCTTAACAGATATAGCTAAATCTGTAACTTTAGTGCACCGTAGAAATGAATTCCGAGGAGCGTTAGATTCTGTTGATAAAGTACAGGAATTAAAAGATGCCGGTAAAATTAATTTAGTTACACCAGCTGAGGTTAAAGGAATCGTTGGTGAAAATAATGTTGAAGGTGTTTTAATCGAACAAAAAGATAAAGAGCAATACACGTTAAAATGTGATCATTTTATTCCGCTTTTTGGATTATCACCAAAACTAGGACCTATTGCAAATTGGGGGTTAGAAATTGAAAAAAATGCCATTAAAGTAAATAATGCATTAGATTATCAAACGAATATTCCTGGTATTTATGCGATTGGCGATGTAAACACATATCCAGGTAAATTAAAGTTGATTCTTTGTGGTTTTCACGAAGCAACGTTAATGTGTCAAAGTGCTTTTCAGCGTATTTTTCCGGATAAAAAATACGTAATGAAATATACTACAGTTGGTGGGATAGATGGTTTTGATGGTACACGTAAAGAAGCTCCGAAAGCAGTAGTTAAAAAAATAGAGTAGTATTTTAACTAACTTTAGCTGGCTTATAAATAGATAAAATTTGACGTTAATAGATTACATAGAACAATTATCACAAGATAAACTCTTGTATTTTGCATTGCCAATATTTTTAATTTCGATGTTGGTAGAGTATAAAATATCAAAAGAAAAATACAATGCAAAAGACACAGGGATATCAATCTTAATGATGGTTTTCTCTGCAATTGTAGAGTTTTTTCCTAAGATAATAGCTTTTGTTGTTTTCTTCTATTTACATGAGTTAAGTCCGTTAAAAGACATTGTACAACGACAATGGTGGGTGTGGATATTGCTGTTTTTTGCAGATGATTTTGCCTATTACTGGTTTCATCGCTTAAACCATGAAGTCCGTTTGTTTTGGGCAGGTCACGTGCCGCATCATTCATCAATACACATGAATTTAGGTACAGCTCTGCGTCAAGGAGTTGGTGAGCGTATTCATAAATTTTTCTTTTGGATATGGATTCCTTTATTAGGTATCGATCCATTAATGATTTTTGTAATGATGTCTGTAAGTTTAATTTATCAATTTTTTGTTCATACCGAATTGGTAGATAAACTACCAAAACCGATTGAATTTATTTTTAACACACCTTCGCATCATAGAGTACATCATGCATCTAACATTCGTTATTTAGATTGTAATCATGCTGGAGTTTTAATTATTTGGGATCGTATTTTTGGTACTTTTTCTGAAGAATTAAAAGATATAGAACATCCCGTTTACGGTTTAACAGTAAATATTGAAACGTATAATCCAATAAAAGTTGCAACACACGAATATTCGGCAATTTTAAAAGATGTAAAAAGAGCTCGTAAATTTTCTGACAAGTTAAATTATATTTTCAACTCACCAGGTTGGACGCATGATGGAGAGGATAAACGAGCAAAAACATTACGTAAAAAAATGAATTTGTAATATGGAACAAGATATCACCCTAAAAATAACTGATAGAGAAGGTGTTTTACACGAAATTCAAGCGCCAACAGATATGGCAATGAATTTAATGGAGGTTGTACGTTCGTACGAATTAGCGCCAGAAGGAACAATTGGAATTTGTGGTGGAATGGCAATGTGTGCTTCTTGTCAATGTTATATAAAATCAGCACATGAATTGCCAGAAATGGGCGATGATGAAGATGCAATGTTAGCAGAAGCTTTTTATGTAGAAGATAATAGCCGTTTAGGCTGTCAACTAGCAATAACTCCAGCACTTGATGGTTTAGAGGTTGAACTAGCACCTGAAAGTTAAATAATAACTGAAACTTTCTGTATATTTGTAGAACAAGCAACTAAAAGTTCTAACAATGTATTTAGACTTACTATCACATTTAAAATTTTTGATAAAACGCAATCCCGAATAATTAATGGAATAATCTATCAATGTTAAAATGTAGCAATATTTATTTGTTACATTATTATATTAATTTATTAAACTATTAAGCAATATGCCTTTTTATCATAAGTTAGGAAATATTCCACCCAAAAGACATACACAATTTCGTAAAGAAGACGGAAGTTTGTATTACGAACAATTGTTTGGTACGATTGGTTTCGACGGAATGTCTACTAATTCATATCACGAACACAGACCTACAATGGTCAAAGAAATTCGCAAGCAATACTCTGTTGCACCCAAAATAGCGAAAGCAAATAATATTCAATCGTATCGTTTTCGTGGATTTCAAGTAAAGCCAGAAAACGATTATTTAGAAAGCAGAAAGGTTGTTTTAACGAATTCAGATTGTAATATAATTTTATCGGCGCCAAAAAAATCTACAACCGATTATTTTTATAAAAACACCGATGCTGATGAGGTAATTTTCATCCATAAAGGAACCGGTAAACTAAGAACACACCTTGGAAATATCGATTTTAAATACGGAGATTATTTAGTAATTCCACGTGGGATTATCTATAAATTAGATTTTGATGATGAAAATAACCGACTTTTCATAGTAGAATCTTACAGTCCGGTTTACACTCCAAAACGTTACAGAAACTACTTTGGGCAACTTTTAGAACATTCACCATTTTGTGAACGCGATTTAAGAAGACCAGAAGAATTAGAAACTTATAACGAGTTAGGCGATTTCTTAATCAAAGTAAAAAAGCAAGGAGAAATTATAGAAATGGTCTATGCTTCACATCCTTTTGATGTGGTTGGTTACGACGGCTATAATTTTCCGTATGCTTTTTCAATTCACGATTTCGAGCCAATAACAGGTCGTATTCATCAACCGCCACCAGTGCACCAAACATTCGAAACAAACGCATTTGTAATTTGTAGTTTTGTACCTCGCTTGTACGATTACCATCCAGATTCAATTCCTGCTCCATACAACCACAGTAATATCGATTCAGATGAAGTTTTGTATTATGTAGATGGTGATTTTATGAGCAGAAATGATATCGATCAAGGTCATATTTCACTGCACCCGGCAGGTATACCTCATGGTCCGCACCCAGGAGCAACCGAGCGCAGTATCGGGCATACAAAAACCGAAGAATTAGCAGTAATGGTAGATACATTTAAACCTTTACAAGTTACTGAAGAAGCAATGAAAATTGCCGATGAAGACTATTATAAATCTTGGTTGGAGTAAAAAAGATAAAAGAAATTAGAAAAAAGAATAGAGGAATTGAGCGATAGAAAAAGACATAAGTACAAGAATTTAAAGATTTGGAAAATCGGAATTGATATTGTAGATGATGTTTTTAAAATCACTAATTCTTTTCCAAAGGAAGAAAAATTTGGATTAGTATCACAAATTAATAGATGTTCTATTTCTATTCCAAGTAATATTGCAGAAGGTTCATCAAGAACAGATAAATCTTTTTCACATTTTATTGATATTTCTCTTGGTTCTTCTTTCGAACTTGAAACAAAATTAATAATAGCGTGCAATAGAAATTATATAAATAAAGAACAATTAACAAAGATTGAAGTAAAAATTCAAGAATTTCAAAAGATGACAATGGGCTTTCAAAATAAGCTGTAAAAGTCTTTTTTCTTGCATCTCTTCTCTCTTTTCTATAAAACATAAACATGAGCAAAAAAGATATAAAATCAGTAGAATACGGTTTAGAAAAAATATTTGAAGGAGCACAAGATTTCCTTCCATTACTAGGCACCGATTACGTTGAGTTTTACGTAGGTAATGCGAAACAAGCAGCACATTTTTATAAAACAGCATTCGGATTCCAATCACACGCATATCGCGGATTAGAAACAGGGTCAACAGATTCTGTGAGTTATGTGTTAACACAAGACAAAATTAAGTTGATGCTAACAACTCCGTTAAATAGTAAATCGCCAATAAACGACCATATTGTAAAACATGGTGATGGTGTAAAAATTGTAGCTCTTTGGGTAGAAGATGCAAGAAAAGCATACGAGGAAACAACATCAAGAGGCGCAAAATCCTATATGGAACCTACTGTAGAAACAGATGAACATGGTGAAGTTGTAAGGGCAGGAATTTATACGTACGGTGAAACGGTGCACATGTTTGTAGAGCGTAAAAACTACAACGGTGCATTCTTACCAGGTTTTCAAAAATGGGAATCAGACTACAATCCGCCAAGTGCAGGTTTAAAATTTATCGATCATATGGTTGGTAATGTTGGTTGGAACCAAATGGATGTTTGGGTAAAATGGTATGAAGATGTTATGGGGTTTGAAAACTTTTTATCTTTTGATGATAAGCAAATTCACACAGAATATTCGGCATTAATGAGTAAAGTAATGTCTAACGGAAATGGCCGTATTAAATTCCCTATTAACGAACCAGCGAAAGCAGCAAAGCGTTCTCAGATAGAAGAATATTTAGATTTTTACGAAGGTGCAGGGGTACAACATATTGCTGTGGCGACTGATGATATTTTAAAAACAGTATCGCAATTAAGAGCCAATGGAGTAGAGTTTTTATCAACACCACCAGACGAATACTACAAGTCAGTTCCTGGAAGGTTAGAAGAGTTTAGTCATGAGTTAAACGAAGATATCGAAAAGTTAAAGTCTTTAGGTATTATGATTGATGCAGATGAAGAAGGGTATTTATTGCAAATTTTTACAAAGCCAGTAGAAGACAGGCCAACCTTGTTTTTTGAAATTATTCAAAGAATGGGAGCTCGTGGATTTGGAGCAGGTAACTTTAAAGCATTGTTCGAATCTATTGAGAGAGAACAAGAAAAAAGAGGAACGTTGTAGAAATATAGAAACAAGAGGTTAGAGTCAAGAGTTAAGAGAGGTTTGTCTTTTTTCTTGACTCTTTTTTCTCTCTTCTAAAAAAGAAAAATGAATAAAGACGAATTGCTAAAAGCAATAGAAAATAAGTACGAAAAGTTAGGTGTTCCGTTAGAAACAATGTTAGAAGGTTTGTTGCATAGCACACCAATAACTTATTGGGATTATATTCAAACCGATGCACTATTAGGATTGCAAATACCAAGAACAACAGAGCCTGATGAAATGGTTTTTATTATGTATCATCAAGTAAATGAGCTGTTGTTTAAAATGGTGTTATGGGAAATTGATCAAATTTCACTTTCTGAAGAAGCAATTACTGCAGATAAATTCTCAAAACACTTAATGCGTATCAGTAGGTATTTTGATATGTTGTGTAATTCGTTTACCGTTATGCAAGACGGAATGGATGTAGAGCAATATTTAAAGTTTAGAAATACGTTGGCGCCTGCAAGCGGATTTCAAAGTGCGCAATATCGAAAAATTGAATTTGCATCAACAGAACTAATTAATTTAATTGATGCTCGTTATAGAGATACGATTGATAGGAACTCGTCTTTTAAAAATGCTTTCGACCATTTGTATTGGCAAGCAGCTGGTAAAAATCATCAAACAGGTAATAAATCAATCTTAATTAAACTTTTCGAGAAAAAGTATATGGGGGATTTTATCGATTTTATGGAAGATTATAATGACTGTAACTTATCTACAAAATTTAAACAGCTTCCAGAGGGCGTTCAAAAAAATGAAGAATTAGTTAAAGCAATGCGTCATTACGATTACACGGTAAATGTAAAATGGGTAATGGCACATTATAACGCTGCGGGGAAATATTTAGGTGGCGGAGATAAAGATTTAGAAGCTACAGGTGGAAGTAATTGGCGTAAATATATGCATCCGAAATACCAACGCAGAATATTTTTTCCGTATTTGTGGAGTGAAGAAGAACTAAAAAATTGGGGAACATTTTAATCCTGATTAACAATAGTAAAAAAGCTGCTTAATTTTAAAATCAAGCGGCTTTTTTTAGTTTGGAACAGTAATTGTCTTACTTTTTTCATAAGTTTGAATACTATGAAGAAACAACTATTTTTTATTTCCGTACTATTTTTTACCATAATTACTTTTGGTCAACAAAAACCAGTAGCTTTTAAAGATGGCGAATGGCTTAAGTTTAAAATGAGTTACAGCGGTTTTTTAAAAGCAGGCGAAGCTACATTATCAGTAAAAGAAGAAGTTTTAAATGGTAAAAAAATATTACATGCAACAGGAAAAGGAAAAACCACAGGAATGATTAAGTGGTTTTTTAAGGTAAATGATAATTACCAATCATACTTTGATATTCAAACCGGTAAACCATATTTGTTTAAAAGAAAAATTAACGAAGGCGGTTACAAGAAAAATAAACAAATAACATTTAATCAAGAAGATAATACTGCATATGTAGAAGATTTTAGAAAAAAAACAGATACACTTATTTCAGTAAACGAACCTCAGGATATGATTTCGACTTTCTACTTTTTAAGAAGTTATAATACTAAAGGAATGAAAAAGGGAGAGGAAATAAGTATAGATATGTTTTTTGATAATAAAAGTTATCCTTTTAAATTACGCTTTTTAGGTAATGAAACTCTAAAAACAAAGTTCGGTAAAGTTAAAACGCAAAAGTTTAGACCAATCGTTCAGTCAGGTAGAGTATTTAAAGCAGAGGAAAGTGTAACAGTATGGATTACTGCAGATGATAATAAAATACCAATAAAAATAAATGCTTCATTATCTGTAGGTTCTCTTCGAGCGGAGTTAGATGCGTATAAAGGATTAGCAAATCCTTTTGAAATAGTTTTTGATTAAAAAATAATATAGATAGTTTACTTATCGTTAAAGTGTCATAAACAATATTTTTTATTTGTATTTTTGCAGATAAACACAAATTTAAACCACTTTTTTTGAAAAAATTTATTTTCCCACTTCTTCTTTTTTGTTTTTTTTTATCTTGTAAAGAAGAAAAGAAAGATCCTATAAAAATTCCGATTAAAATAGAAAAGCCAAAACCTGTTTTTGCCTTTGGTTTTAATTTAGATAACTACAATTTGATAAACGATACCATAAAAAGTGGAGAAAGTTTTGGGGTTATTTTAGACAGGCATCATGTTATGTATCCTAAAATAAACGAAATAGCAACAGTAATTAAAGATACTTTTGATGTTAGACGAGTTCGTTCAGGTAAAGCATATACGATACTTACCTCTAAAGATTCTCTTGAAAAAGCACAAGTTTTTATATATAAACACAACAAAGTTGACGCTACAGTAATCAATTTTAAAGATTCTGTTATATCGGCATATAGAGTTAAGAAAAAAATTAAAATTCTAGAAAAAGAAATTGCAGGAGAAATTTTTTCTAGCTTATCAGTTACTATGGATAGTTTAGGTTTAAAACCAACCTTAACAAATACTGTTGCTGATATTTATGCGTGGACTTTAGATTTTTATGGTTTGCAAAAAGGAGATCGTTTTAAGTTAATTTATGAAGAAAAATTCATCAACGATTCTGTTTTTGTAGGATATGGTGAAGTAAAAGCAGCGGTTTTTAATCATAAAGGAGATGATTTACATGCCTATAAGTTTGTTGGAGACACAATAAATAAGATTCCTGAATTTTATGATGAAAAAGGAAATATGTTGCGAAGAGCATTTTTAAAATCACCAATTAAGTTTCAATATCGTATTTCATCACGTTATAATTTAAGGAGAAAAATAGCACTTTATGGTAGGGTGCGTGCACATAGAGGAACCGATTTTGCAGCAAGATACGGAACTCCAATTATGACAACAGCTAGCGGAACCGTAGTGAAATCAGCAAGACGTGGTGGTAACGGAAATTATGTAAAAGTAAAGCATAACAGCACTTATAGTACGCAATATTTACACATGAAGCTAAGAAACGTTAAAGTAGGTGATTATGTTAAGCAAGGAGATATTATAGGGTATGTAGGTATGACGGGAAATACAAGTGGGCCACATGTTTGTTATCGTTTTTGGAAATACGGTAAAGAAGTAGATCCTTTTAAACAAAAATTACCATCAGCAGAACCTTTAGACCCGAACATGAAACCAGCGTATTTTGAATTTATAAAGCCGCTTAAAGAGCAGTTAGATAAAATTGAATTGACTAAAAAGGATACAATTTCTAAGCCTTTAATTGAGAAAGAACTATTACTGATACATTAAACTATGGCTTTAGAAAATATAAATCCAATTCAAACCGAAGCGTGGAAAAAGTTAATCGACCACTTTAGTGAAGCAAAAAAATATGAGTTGAAAGAATTGTTTCGCAAAGATAAAAACAGAAAAGAACAATTTTCTATTTCTTTAGGTGATTTTAAAGTTGATTATTCTAAAAACCACATTACTCAGGAAACAATTGATTTATTAGTTTCATTAGCAGAAGAAACTAAGTTAAAAGACGCTATTGATAAATATTTTTCGGGCGATAAAATTAATGTTACAGAAAATAGAGCTGTTTTGCATACAGCTTTAAGGAGTAACTCAAATAGTCCTCTTTTAGTTGATGGAAAAGATATAAGACCCAAAATACAAACCGCTCTTAGAAAAATGAAAAGCTTTAGCAATAAAGTTATTTCAGGGAAATGGAAAGGTTTTACAGGTAAGCCAATTACAGATGTTGTAAATATTGGAGTAGGAGGTTCTGACTTAGGTCCGCGTATGGTTGTGGAGGCATTGCAGTTTTATAAAAATAAATTAACCACACATTTTGTTTCTAATATAGATGGAGATCATGTATTTGAAATTTTAAGTAAGCTTAATCCTGAAACCACTTTATTTGTAATTGTATCAAAATCATTTACTACAGATGAAACTATAACGAATGCAAATATCATTAGAAATTGGTTTTTAAAATCGGCCATTGTTTTTGATGTAGCTAAACATTTTGTTGCTGTGTCTTCTAATATTGAAGAAGCAGTTAATTTCGGGATAGACAAAAAGAATATTTTTCCAATGTGGAATTGGGTTGGAGGACGGTTTTCATTATGGTCAACCGTAGGGCTGTCTATTAGTTTGTCTATAGGGTATGATAATTTCAAAGAATTATTAAACGGAGCAGAAGAAGTTGACGAACACTATAAAGATGCTAATTTTAAAGAAAACATTCCTGTAATATTAGCTTTGTTAAGTGTTTGGATGAATAATTTCTTTAAATGCGAGACAGAAGCAGTTTTACCATATAGCTATCACTTGTCAAAGTTTCCTTCTTACTTGCAGCAATCTGTTATGGAAAGCAATGGAAAAAGTGTTGATAGAAATGGTGAAGCAGTAAACTATCAAACAGGAAATATTATTTGGGGAGCAGCGGGTACAGATATGCAACATGCTTTTATGCAATTAGTGCATCAAGGAACAAAACTAATTCCGGCTGATTTTATTGGTTTTGAAGAGTCATTATATGGTTTGGTAGATTCACATAAAAAATTAATGGCTAATTATTATGCTCAAATGGATGCCTTAGCTTATGGTAAAACAAAAGAAGAAATACATTTAGAGTTAAAAATTGAAAATAAATTAGATCAAATAAATTTACTACTGCCTTATAAGACATTTAAAGGAAATCGACCAACTAATTCGCTGCTCTTAAAAAAACTTACACCAAAATCTTTAGGAATGTTAATCGCTACTTATGAGCATAAAATATTTACACAAGGTGTTATATGGAATATTTATTCTTTTGATCAGTTTGGAGTGGAGTTAGGTAAGGAACTGGCTAAAAAAATGTTAAATAATTAAGAAATCTTTTTTTAATGTGGTTTTATTGAACTTACCTTGTTAAGGTAATGTTAAAAAGCTTAACATTAAATTAATATTAGCAACTTATAAAAGCAAGACCTTTGCGCCGCATTTAATAACAATTAGATTAAAAATGAAAAATTTTAAAAATGTTTTACTAGTAGCACTGTTCATTGTAACAGCTACTGTTTTAGGGCAAACTAAACTAACAGGTACAGTTGTTGACGAAATGGGAGAGCCATTACCAGGAGCTGGAGTTGTAGTTAAAGGAACATCAAACGGAACGGCAACAGATTTTGACGGTAAGTTTATGTTAAACGCTAAATCTACTTCAGGTACTGTTGTATTATCTTTTATAGGGTACAACAATAAAGAAGTAGCTTATTCAGCTTCAAAAACAAATTTAGGAACTATCGAGTTAGAGCCTTCAAACGTTTTAAACGAAATAGTGGTAACAGCAACGTCATTTGCTATTGATAGAAAAACACCAGTAGCAGTTTCTACAATTAAAGCATCTGAAATTGAAACTAAGTTAGGAACACAAGAGTTTCCTGAAATTTTAAAATCTACACCAGGTGTATATGCGACAAAAGCAGGTGGTGGGTACGGAGATTCAAGAATCAACTTACGTGGGTTTAGATCTCAGAACGTTGCCGTAATGATTAATGGGGTTCCTGTTAATGATATGGAGAACGGAAACGTATATTGGTCTAACTGGGCTGGTTTATCAGATGTTACATCTGCAATGCAAGTTCAAAGAGGTTTAGGTGCTTCTAAAGTAGCTGTTCCTTCTGTTGGGGGTACAATTAACATTCTTTCAAAATCTACTGACGCTGAAAAAGGAGGTATGGTAAGAGCTTCAACAGCTAATGACGGTTATCAAAAATACGGAATGACATTATCAACAGGTTTAATGGAGAACGGATTGGCTATTACAGCATCTGCAGCTACTATTAAAGGTGATGGTTATGTAGATGGTTTATGGTTTGATGGGTTTAATTATTTCTTAAACGTAGCTAAAAAATTTAATGATAATCACAAGCTTTCTTTTACAGTTTTTGGAGCGCAACAAGAGCACGGACAAAGATTTAATAGAAGAACAATAGCTCAAAATAGAGCTACGGAACAAGGAGGTAAAAGATTTAATCCAGATTGGGGATATAGAAATGGAGAAATAGAAAATACTTCTTTTAACTTTTATCATAAACCACAAATCTCGTTAAATCATGATTGGATTATTTCTGATAAAACATTTTTAACGACTGTTTTATATTCTTCTTTCGGTAGTGGTGGTGGAAGAAGAACCAATAGAGGTTCTACAAAATTTCAAGATGATGATTATAGGTTAGGAGATGTCGATCAACCTATTGACTTCGATAGAATTGTAGCAGAAAATAAAGCAAACGGAATTAATGGATCTTCTGATGTATTTTTATCTTCAAGAAACTCACATAAATGGTATGGTGTTTTATCTACATTTAAAACTGATTTAACTGAAGATCTTACTTTCTCTGGAGGTTTAGACGGGAGATATTATGAAGGAGCTCACTATTATGAAGTAGCAGATTTATTAGGAGGACAGTTTTTAATTAACCCTTATAGCAACGATAATAATGCTAACCAAGCTTTAAAAGTTGGTGATCGTTTAAATAGAGACTATGTTGGTAGAGTTTTAAGATATGGTTATTTTTCTCAGTTAGAGTACTCTAGTAATGATTTATCTTTGTTTTTAGCATCATCAATGTCCAATACAAGATATAATAAGTCAAGTTATTTAGATGATCAGAAAAACCCGAACGGAAGAAATTCAGATAATGTTAACTTTTTAGGTTATAGTTTAAAAGGAGGTGCAAATTTTAATATTGATGCAAACCATAATGTTTTTGCAAATACAGGTTACTTCTCTAGAGCTCCTTTTTTAACAGGAACTGTTTTTACAGATGTTGAATCTGTTAGTATAAATGAAGATGCAGTAAATGAAAAAGTATTTTCAGCAGAAATTGGATACGGATTTAGAAGCGAAAAATTTTCTGCTAATTTAAATGTTTATAGAACCTCTTGGTTAGATAGATCGTTAACTGTTTCAGGACAACCTGATCTAGTTTCTGGTGAAATTCCAGTAGCAAACCTTTCAGGATTAGATGCTTTACATCAAGGAGTCGAGTTAGATTTTATTTATAAAATGACCGAGCAGTTAAAACTTACAGGTATGGTTTCTTTAGGAGATTGGAAATGGGCTAGTGATGCTTCAGGTGAACTTTTTGATGGTGGAGGTAATTTAATAAGAGAAACAACTGTTTATGCAGACGGTTTAAGAGTGTCTGATGCAGCTCAAACAACTTGGGCTCTAGGTTTAGCTTATAAGCCAGCTCAAAGAACTTCTTTCTTTGTAGATTATAACTATGCAGGGCAAAACTATGCTACGATGGACATCGATGGAAGAACAAATCCAGCTGATAGAAATGATACATGGAAATTACCTAATTTTCACTTATTTGATTTAGGTTTTTCTCACGGTTTTAAAATTGGTGATTTTGATTCTACCTTATCAGGAAAGTTAAATAATATTTTAGACACTGAGTATATATCAGACGCTAGAGATGGTTCTACTCATACTTCTAGTGATGCTACAGTTTATTATGGTACAGGTAGAACATTTAGTTTAGGGTTAAAAGTTAAATTTTAAAAAATATAATCATGAAAAAAATATTTTTATTACTAACAGTTTTTACAATGGTTTTTGCATCATGCGAACCACTGGCAGATATCAATGAAGAAATTGACGCTCAAGAAAGTGCAATTGTAGGTGATGTTGCTTTTACAATGTCAGATGACGATTATGACGCGTTAAATTTATCTTATGGGAATTTTAGTTCAGAAGACGATGCTAAAGAAATGATTCCAGAACTATTAACAAGTAAATACCCTGTTTTAGGGAATCAATCATCGGCTTTAGTTACTTATAAATTATATAGTAAAAAAAATGATGAAAAAAGCTTAGAAGTATATAAAGTAACTTCAGATGATTATGCTGCAGGAGGTCACACATATGGTAACTTTAGTAGTTATTCTGATATTATAGAATTTTTAGATACTAAATACACATCACCAACAAACAGGTTATTAGTATCATTAACTTATAAGTACTATTCAGGAAGCGTTTCTACACTTAATAACGGTTTTCTTTTTAATAATGGTGTCTGGGAAATGATAACAGGTTTTACTGATGATGAGTACAATGCGATGGGTGAGAGTTACCCTAACTTTTCAAGCGAAGATGAAGCCTTAGAGAAAATTCCTGTATTTTTACAAGATAAATTTAAATACGAAAGTAAATCAGAAGGAGATATTGAAGCTATTATGTACAAGTTGTATGTAGGTGGAGGTAAAACCAATAGTTATGTTGTTTATTTTATTTTTAACGGTTCAGACTGGGAAAAATATGAAAACACTGTAAATAAAAGCATCCAATTTGGTCATGATGGTATCACTTGGGTTCCAGATAATACAATTAAGTACACTTTAACGTCTGCAGATTATGCTTTAGTTGGTAATGATAGATATAACAATTTTGATGTTAGATCAGGAAAAGACGAATTTGAGGAGTCTGTTAGATTGGCAAAAATAAATACAATTTTATTAAACAACTTCCCTAGTGATGAAGAAGGGCAAAAATATATAGTTTCTTATAACATTTATAATGGTTCTAATGCAGTATGGTCTTTAGCGGTTATTAAAGTAGGCGCAGAATACGTTAAGCAATAAGTTATATTTTGATAAAAAAAATAAAACCACCTCACTTGAGGTGGTTTTTTTATGCATAAAAATTAGTACATTTACTGTTATTAAAAACATTGATATTATGATGAAAACATTGCACTCTTATTGGGCATATATTGTACTAGTTGTATTAATTTTTACAGTAATTAATGCTATTGTCGGTTTAGTCCAAAAAAAAGAATTTACCCATAAAGAATTCCGTTTGGGGTTGTTTAGTTTAATAACAATACATATTCAGTTGTTGTTAGGGTTTTTGGTGTATTTCATAGGAGGTTTTCAAAAAGGACTGGGAGATATGAAAGATGCTCCTGTAAGACTTTTAGCTTTAGAGCATCCATTAATGATGATCTTAGCGATTGTTTTAATAACCATCGGATGGTCTAAACATAAGAAACAAGTGAAAAGTGAGGCTAAATTTAAAACCTTTGCAATTTTTTACGGAATCGCATTGCTACTAATATTATCAAGAATTCCTTGGAGTAATTGGTTTTAATTACAAAATATAGTCCCGCTCTCGCGGGATTTTTTATTTTTGTAAGCTATTAAATATTTTAAAATGAAATTCATAAGTTATATCGTTTCATCAATATTCGCATTGGTGTTTTTTTTACTATTAATCATATTTCAACCATTGCAATGGTTAGGGTTAAAATTGTTCGGTCAAAATGGTCATCAGAATGTAGTAAATATTATGAATTGGGTATTAATAAAATCACTTTTGATTTTAGGAGTTCGTGTTCAGGTAGAAAATGAACAGGATTTACCAGAAAACACGACTTTAATATTCGTTTCAAACCATCAAAGTACTTTTGATATTCCACCAATTATTTGGCATTTTAGAAAACACTTTCCGAAATTTGTATCTAAAAAAGAACTAGCAAAAGGAATACCAAGTATCTCTTTTAATTTAAGACACGGTGGCGCTGCTTTAATAGATCGTAAAGATGCAAGACAAGCATTAACTGAGTTGGCAAGTTTTTCAAAAAAGATAAATAAAAACAAATGGTCTGCGGTTATTTTTCCTGAAGGAACAAGAAGTAGAACAGGTAAACCAAAGTCATTCTCAATAAATGGCTTAAAAATGATTACAAAATACAATCCTGAAGCTTATATTGTGCCACTAACCATAAATAATTCATGGAAAGTATTCAAGTATGGTAAATTTCCGTTAGGTTTGGGAAGTCCAATAAAAATTAAGACACACGCGCCAATAAAGGTAAACAGTTTACCGTTTAATGAATTGGTGGCAACAGTAGAAAATACGATTAAAGAATCAATTTTATAATCGCTTATAAATTATAAAAAATTATGTCAGTACAAAATATCCGAAAGGAAGTAATGAAAACGCTCGAGAAGAATATCGATAGTTTCGTAGAAAAATTTTTAATACCCGCGGAAAAAATTTGGCAACCAACAGATTTTTTACCAAACTCACAAAAAGATACTTTTATTTCTGAAGTTGAAGAAATTAGAGAATTATCTAAAGAATTAGATGATGACTTTTGGGTGGTATTGGTAGGAGATACAATTACAGAAGAAGCACTACCAACTTACGAGTCTTGGTTGTTGGATTTAGATGGAATAACACAACACCCAGATAACGGTTGGGCAAAATGGATTCGTGCTTGGACGGCGGAAGAAAATCGTCATGGAGATACTTTAAACAAGTATTTATATCTTTCAGGACGTGTAAATATGCGTGAGGTAGAAATTACCACGCAACATTTAATTACTGATGGTTTTGATATTGGTACTGCAAGCGATCCATATAAAAACTTTATATACACGAGTTTTCAGGAATTAGCAACGTATGTTTCTCACTTAAACGTAGCTAAAATTGCAAAGAAAAAAGGACACAAAGCGTTGGCAAAAATGTCTCGAATTATTGCAGGAGATGAAATGCGTCATCACCAAGCATATACAGAATTTGTGAAGCAGATATTTAAAATTGATCCTAGCGAAATGATGTTAGCATTTCAATACATGATGAAATACAAAATAGTAATGCCTGCAATGCACTTAAGAGAGTCTTTTGGAGCAAAAGGAACTTTATTTGATGATTTCTCTACAGTAGCGCAAAGAGTTGGGGTATACACAGGTTTTGACTATGTTGATATTATTAAAAAACTAAATACAACTTGGGAGATAGATAAGATTACAGGTTTAACTCCAGAGGCTGAGAAAGCACGTGATTACTTAATGAAATTACCAGATAGAATGTATCGTATTACAGAACGTATTGTGGTTCCTGATACCAAATTCAATTTTAAATGGATGATTCCATCTTAGAAAGATAATTAAAGAACGTCATTACGATAAAGAGAAGTAATCTTCTATTATTGCAATGACGTTTTTTTTATTGAAAAGTAAATACGTCTTTATCTTCTAAAAACCGAAACTTATCGCGAGTTTTACACTGTATTTCTTTATCTAGCTCAATAACTAAAGAGATTTCTTCTCCTTTATTTTTAGTTAAACATTTTCCTAACATATCATACGTAGCGGAATTACCGCTGTACTCATAACCGTTAGCATCAGTACCAATTCTATTTACACCAATTGTATAACTCATGTTTTCTATAGCACGCGCTTTTAAGAGTGCATTCCAGGCTTCAATTCTTGGTGTAGGCCAATTAGCTACATACAATAGTAAATCGTAATTATGAGTGTTTCTGGCCCAAACAGGAAAGCGTAAATCATAACAAATTAGCGGACAAATCTTCCAATCTTTATAATGGATTAAAACAATGTTTTTTCCTGCAGAAAACACCTTGTGTTCTCTCGCCAATGTAAATAAATGTTTCTTGTCGTAAAAATCAATTTTACCTGAAGGATGTACAAAAAGTAATCGATTGTAATAATTGTAATCTTTATCAGCATCTAAACACGGTTCTTTAATAATAATACTTCCAACAATTGCTGCTTGCTTTTTGTTAGCTACATCTTGCATCCAAATAATAGTATCACCAGTCATCGTTTCTGCTAAATGCTGTGCGTTCATAGTAAAACCAGTGCTAAACATTTCGGGTAAAATTATTAAGTCGATACCTAAAGGAAGCTTGTTTATTTTTTCTTTAAAATGATTTCTATTTTCAGCTGGTTTTTCCCAAATTAAATCAGCCTGAATAAGTGCAGTTTTAAGTTTGTTTGTTGTAATCATTAGCAAAGAAATGAAGTTAATTATCCTCTCAAAAATAAGATAAATATTGTACTTTGGGTAGATTAAAAAACCGCTATGAACTCTTTTATTTCAGAAACTTTAGATACTATTTTACAAACCACCAAATCGTTTGAAAATGTTGTATTTGTCTTGCCGTCACAAAGGGCAGGAGTGTTTGTAAAGCAAACATTTAAAAATAAAATTTTAGCAGGTTTTTTACCTCAAATTTTAAATATTGGCGATTTTGTTGAAGAAATTTCTGAAATTAATAAAGCTGATTCAGTACAACTGCTATTTCATTTTTATACTATTTATAAAGATATTGAAGAAAATCCAGATACGTTTGATGTTTTCTCTACATGGGCTTTTACTGTTTTACAAGATTTTAATGAAATTGACCAACACTTAATTAATCCGAAGGATATTTTTGTGTATTTACGCGATATTCATCGTTTACAAAAATGGTCGGTAAAAGGAGAGTTTAAAGAAACGGAGCTAATGAAAGATCATTTCTCTTTTATGGAGAAATTAGAAGATTTTTATGCTGTTTTTTATCAATTTTTGATTTCAAATAAAATTGGATATCAAGGTGTTTTATATCGTGAAGCAACTAAGAATGTTGAAAATTTTATTAGTAAAAATCAACATAAAAAATATTTTTTCATCGGATTTAATGCTCTAAATACAGCGGAAGAATTTTTATTTCAAGAGTTTTTATCTGCAGGAAATAGTGAGGTTTATTGGGATATTGATAAAACTTTTTATGAAGGAAATCATCAAGCGGGTAGTTTTCTTAGAAAGTATAAAAAGCAGTGGAAATATTATGAAAAAAACCCAATTCAAACGATTAAAAATTATTTCTCTGAATCTAAGAATATTCAGGTTATAGGAGCATCAAAAAATATTACACAAATAAAACATGCGGGAGAAATTTTATCAAAATTACCAAATCATAATAATACAGCCTTGGTATTGGCCGATGAAACATTGTTGCCAATAACCTTAAATTCATTACCTAAAAGCGTAGAGGCAATAAACATTACCATGGGATATCCGTTAAAAGATATTCCTACAACGAGTTTAATTTTTGCTATTTTTCAGTTATTTAACAATCAAGAAAAACTACAAAAACAAAAAGATAAACAGTTTTATCATAAAGATGTTGTTCGGTTTGTAAAAGATGCATCAATTTATAAATTATTACAAATTGATGCTGAAACAAATGTTGCAGATATTATTTCGGCAACGATTGTTAAAGAGAATACTACTTTTATCAATCAAACAAATATCGCTGAGTTTCTTGCTCCTTTAGACGAGGAAATTAAAGAAGTTGTTTGTCTTATTTTTAATCCGTTTTCTACAATAGCAGAATTTTTATCAAGAATACTAAAGTTAATTAATGTTTTAAAAGACACAGCCAACGATTTAGAAAAAGAATATTTATTCCGTTTTTACACGGCATTTACACAATTACAAAATTTACATATTGAGTTTAACTACGTGCAAAATCTAAAAACATTGCACCAGTTTTTTAGGCAATTAATTCAGTCTGAAAGTTTGTCTTTTCAAGGAGAACCGTTGCAAGGTTTACAATTAATGGGTGTTTTAGAAACACGAATGTTAGATTTTGAAAACGTAATTATCACATCGGTAAATGAGGGTGTTTTACCCGCAAGTAGCCAACAAAATACTTTTATTCCTTTTGATGTAAAAATTGAATTCGGATTGCCCACATATAAAGAAAAAGATGCACTTTTTTCATATCATTTTTTTAGGTTATTGCAAAGAGCAAAAAATATTTTTATCTTATATAATACAGAGCATGATGTTTTTGGAAGTGGAGAAAAAAGCCGTTTTGTTACGCAATTAGAAATGATGCGAGACGACATTACTGAGAAGATAATTAGTCCGAAAGTAGTAACGTCGGCTACAAAATTAAAGGAGATTCAAAAAGATGAGAAAGTTTTAGAACGCTTACAAGAGTTGGCTAAAAAAGGAATATCACCATCAGCATTAACCAATTACTTATACAACCCGATTGCTTTTTACAAACAGAAAGTTTTAAAAATTAATGAGTTCGAAAATGTAGAAGAAACCGTTGCCGCAAATACTATGGGAACAGTGGTTCATGATACTTTAGAGGCGTTATATAAACCGTTTATAGGTAAGTTTTTATCTGTTGATGATATTATTAACATGAAACAGAAAACAAAAGAACTGGTTACTTTTTATTTCTCAGAACATTTTAAAAACGGAGATATTGCTACGGGGAAAAATAGGCTAGTTTTTGAAGTTGCGAATCGATTTGTAGAAAATTTTTTAGCAAATGAAAAACAGTTGTTAAAAGATGAAAATAATCAATTAAAAATAATTGGAACAGAACAAAATTTAGCCGCTGAAATTACGGTTGAAGGTATTGATTTTCCTATAAAAATTCACGGACAAGTTGATAGAATTGATGAGTTAAATGGTGTTGTTAGAATTATAGATTATAAAACCGGAATGGTAGATGCCAATAAACTAAAAGTGGTAGATTTTGAAAATATTAGAGATTTAAAACACCATAAAGCAATTCAGGTTATGCTGTATGCTTTTTTGTATACTCAAAACAATAAATTTGATTTTTCTAATAATTTAGAAGCGGGTATTATTTCGTTTAAAAATTTAAAAAGCGGGTTCTTAAAAATGAATTTTTCATCTAATTATCGTACTCCAGATAATGAAGTAACAGAAGAAAAACTGAATGATTTTATGGATGAAATAAAAGTGTTTTTAAAAGAGGTATATAATTCTAAAATTGATTTTATCGAACCAGCAGATTTACCTTATTAGCATATAGTGTGGTTTTTATAAAAAAGAAAGGATAAAAATTAAATTTTTATCCTTTTGCACCTTTATTTGTAAATCATCAATATGTTCCCACCCAGAAACATATTGACATTTCGAAGATATAAATTTATAGAAGCATAAAACTGTAAATAATCGTAATGATTTTTTATGGGTGCGCATTTACCCAAACCTCACCATCTTCAAAATATTCTTTTTTCCAGATAGGAACAGTTTCTTTTAAAGTATCTATTGCAAATTGGCAAGCATCAAAAGCCGCTTTTCGGTGCGGAGAAGAAACTGTAATAATTACAGGAACATCTTTTATTTGCAGTAAACCTTCAGCGTGATGAATCGCTATTTTTTTTATAGGAAATTTTTCTAAAGCCAATTCAGCAATTTTTTGCATTTCTTTAATGGCCATTGGTTTGTAAGTAGAAAAATCTAAATGAGTAACACTTTTATTTTGAGTAGCATCTCTTACGGTGCCAACAAAAACAGAGATTCCGCCACAAGAAGTATCTACTACAAAATCATAGCATTCTTGCAAGTTTAGTTTTTCTGAAGTTACCTTTATCGAAGTTATTTTCATTTTAAATAATAAACTTTAACAAAGATATAAGTTTGAAAATGTAAATAGTATAAACGAATCAGATTTAAATATTTATTTTTGTAAGCAACATAAAAGAAGATACTTTTTAACAAAAAATATGAAAACACTCAACGATTTTAATTTCGAAAATAAAAAAGCATTAATACGAGTAGATTTTAATGTGCCTTTAAACGACAGTTTAGAGGTGACTGATGTTACACGAATTAAGGCAGCAAAGTCAACAATAATCAAAGTATTAGAAGATGGCGGTAGTTGTGTGTTAATGTCGCATTTAGGTCGTCCGAAAGGAAAAGAAGATCAATTTTCATTGCGTCATATTATAGCTAAAGTTATAGAAGTTATAGGGGTTCAGGTTAAGTTTGTTGAAGATTGTATTGGAGATAAAGTTACCGAAGCGATTGCAAATTTAAAAAGTGGAGAGATTTTATTATTAGAAAACCTACGCTTTTATCCAGAAGAAAAAGCAGGAGATGTAGTTTTTGCTGAAAAATTGTCAAAATTAGGTGATGTTTATGTGAATGATGCTTTTGGTACTGCACACAGAGCGCATGCTTCTACAGCAGTTATTGCACAATTTTTTGCTGAAAATAAATGTTTCGGAAATTTATTGGCAACCGAAATTGAAAGTATCAACAAGGTTTTAAATGATTCTGAAAAACCAGTAACTGCAATTTTAGGAGGCGCAAAAGTATCGTCTAAAATTGGAGTGATAGAAAATATTATTGAAAAAGTAGATCATATTATTGTTGGTGGAGGAATGACCTTCACTTTTATTAAAGCTTTAGGCGGAAACATTGGTAATTCGTTAGTAGAAGATGATAAATTAGAATTGGCATTGTCAATTTTAAAATTAGCAAAAGAAAAAAACACTGAAATACATTTACCAGTAGATGCTATTATTGCTGATGCTTTTTCAAATGATGCAAATACGCAAATAGTTGATACAACTAAAATTCCTGATGGATGGATGGGACTTGATTGCGGGCCAAAAACATCTGAGAAATTTGCAGCAGTAATTGCAAAATCTAAAACTATTTTATGGAACGGACCTTTAGGAGTTTTTGAACTGGAAAAGTTTGCAACAGGAACCATCGAATTAGGAAATGCTATTACTAAAGCAACTGAAAGCGGAGCATTTTCTTTAGTAGGAGGCGGAGATTCTGTAGCAGCAGTAAAGCAATTTGGTTTTGGAGATAAAGTAAGTTATGTTTCTACAGGTGGTGGAGCAATGTTAGAAATGTTAGAAGGAAAAACATTACCAGGAATTGAAGCGGTTTTAAAATAAAATGTCATTTCGAGCGCAGTCGAGAAATAATTGTTAATTAAATTGATAAAATGAAGTACACTAAACTACCAAATACCGATATAAAAGTTTCTAAAATTTGTTTAGGAACCATGACATGGGGAAATCAGAATACTGAAGTGGATGGACACGAGCAAATGGACTATGCGTTGGAGCAAGGCGTAAATTTTTGGGATACAGCCGAATTATATTCAGTACCAGCAACGCCAGAAACTTATGGTGCAACTGAGAAAATAATTGGTTCTTGGTTTAAAAAAACCGGAAATCGTGATAAAGTAGTATTGGCGAGTAAAATTGCTGGTGGTGGCGACTATACAAAACACATTCGAACTGGTGGCTTTACAAAACAAAATATTATTGATGCGGTTGAAGGTAGTTTAAAACGTCTACAAACCGATTATATCGATTTATATCAGTTTCATTGGCCTTCTCGTGGTGTAAATTGTTTTGGTGTTCGTGATTATCCGTATAAAACAGCAACCAAAGAAGCTGAAAATCATTTAGAGATTTTAGAAACAATGAATGCTTTAGTAAAACAAGGAAAGATAAAACATATTGGTTTATCAAACGAAACGCCTTGGGGAACCATGAAGTATTTGCAAACTGCCGAGCAACATAATTTGCCAAGAATGAGTACTATTCAAAACTCATATTCTTTAATTCACAGAGGTTATGAAGTAGGTATGAGTGAAGTTTCTATGAGAGAAAACATTGGTTTGTTAGCATATTCGCCTTTAGCACAAGGAGTTTTATCAGGTAAATATTTAGATGGTAAAACGCCTGAAGGAGCAAGAGGAACTTTGTTTCCGAGGTTTATAGCTCGTTATATGAGCGAAGATTCTTTAAAAGCAGTTAGAGAATATTTGAAAATAGCCGAAAAACACGGACTAACATTGGCTGAATTGTCATTAGCATACATAAATCAGTTGCCCTTTGTAACTAGTAATATTATTGGAGCTACAAAAATGAGTCAGTTAAAAGAAAATATCAACTCTATTAATATTGATTTATCAGAAGAAATTTTGGCAGAAATAGAATCGGTTCATAGTTTAATTCCGAATCCTGCACCATAAATTTTAAGGCTTGACATATCAAAATAAAAAAAATCCGAAGTACTATTTACTTCGGATTTTTTTGCAATTATTTATCTACGAAAACTACTCAACTATTTTAAGAGCGGTAGCTTTAAATCTATCATTTTCTAATTTACCAGTTACTTCTACTTTTCTAACAACATTACAAAAGCCAATTTTCTTGTCGTGCGCATCACCGAAATCATCAATATGAGCGCCATCAACAAAATAGGCTTTATCATCAATTTTAATGGCTAAATCACATCCGTTTTGACTTTCTAAACCAAATTTACATTGACCGCAAGAAGCATCGGCTATAAACGTTTTTTCTTTTGGTTGTGAACAAGCTATTATTCCGAATAAAAATATAAAAAGTAAATTTTTCATCTGATTTTTAAATTTTGAGATTAGTATCCTATTTTTTTACGAACTCTTTGTAAAACATCTGTAGCAACTGTACGCGCTTTCTCTGCACCAACAGCAAGAGCTTCGTCAATTTCAGTACGGTTTTCCATATAATGATTGTACTTTGTACGAACGTCAACAAATTTATCGATAATCAACTCGTATAAAGCTTGTTTAGCATGACCGTAACCATAGTTTCCACCTTCGTAATTTGCACGCATTTCAGTAATTTGAGCATCCGAAGCTAGTAATTTATACAAAGCAAAAACATTATCTGTATCCGGGTTTTTAGGATCTTCAAGTGCTTTACTATCGGTTTGAATTCCCATAATTTGCTTGCGTAGTTTTTTGTCAGGCAAGAAAATATTGATGAAATTATTTCTAGATTTACTCATTTTTTCACCATCAGTTCCAGGAACTAATTTCGTGTTTTCGCTAATCTTAGCTTGTGGTAAAATTAAAGTATCACCCACAACATTATTTAATCTACTAGCTACATCACGAGCCATTTCTAGGTGTTGTAACTGGTCTTTTCCAACCGGTACAATTTCTGCGTCGTATAATAAAATATCGGCAGCCATTAACATCGGGTATGTAAATAACCCACTGTTAACATCAGCCAAACGATCGGCTTTATCTTTAAAACCGTGCGCTAATGTTAAACGTTGGTACGGAAAATAACAACTTAAGTACCAAGACAATTCTGCAACTTGAGGAATATCACTTTGGCGATAAAAAACAGTTTTGTTAATGTCAATTCCACATGCAAGCCAAGTAGCAGCAACACTATAGGTGTTTTCTCTTAATTCGTTACCATCTTTAATTTGTGTTAAAGAATGCATATCTGCAATAAAGATAAAAGCTTCGTTTTTAGAGTCGTTAGCCATTTCAATGGCTGGTAAAATAGCTCCCAATAAGTTACCTAAATGCGGAGTTCCTGTGCTTTGTACTCCTGTTAAAATTCTTGACATATTCTGTTTTGAAAAATTATATAAGCAGCGCTTACGACTGCTTGATGATAGCAAAAATAAGCTTAAAATTGTTCAAACAAAAGAAATTACTACATTCGCAGTTATGAAATACCTATTTTCCCCGCTTCGCTTAATTTGGCGCATTTGGTTTTACCTATTAATGATTACTTCGATAATTGTTATGTCTCCGTTTATATTGGTGCTGCTGTCTGATGAAAAATACTATGGCCCTTTTTGGAAACTAATGAGGGGGTGGTCGTATTTTTTAATTTACGGAATGGGTTTCATATTAAAAATCGATAGAGAACAAGAGCTTGATCGTGAAAAAAGTTATGTATTCATTGCAAACCACGCTTCTTTATTAGATCCATGGATTATGATTGCATCTAGTAAAAATCCGATTTTGTTTGTAGGGAAAAAGGAATTGGTAAAATTACCAGTTTTCGGGTTCTTTTATAAAAAAGCTGTTGTTATGGTAGATAGAAAAGACCCAGAGAGTAGAAAAAAAGTGTATGCCCGTATAAAAAAGCGATTAGATAAAGGATTAAGTATTGCAATCTTCCCTGAAGGATTAGTACCAACAGAAGACGTAGTTTTAGCACCTTTTAATAACGGGGCCTTTAGTTTAGCTATACAATATCAAATGCCAATTGTACCACAATTATATTTTGATGCAAAGCGTTTTTTTTCTTGGGATTTCTTTAAAGGACGTCCAGGTGTTTTTAGAGCAAAACAATTAAAATTTTTAGAGACAAAGGGTTTAACAATGGAAGATAAAGATGCTTTAAAAAAACAATCTTTTGATTTGTTATATAATGAATTAGCGAATGATAAATCATATATGAAAGACACAAACCGACCAAACAATGAGCGAGAATTTAAATCACCGTTATAGTAATACTGAGGAAAAATTAAATGTGTTAACACATGGTTTTGGGCTATTACTATCTATCATCGTTTTACCTTTTTTAGTTTTAAAATCATTAACATATCAAGAGTTTTGGCAAACAATTAGTTTTGTTATTTACGGATTGAGTTTAATTATTTTATATGCAGCATCTACTTTTTACCACGCTGCTAAAAAACCTAAACTTCGTCGCAAACTTAATATTTTTGATCATGCTGCTATTTATGTTTTAATAGCCGGAAGTTATACGCCTTTTTGTTTAGTAGTTTTACCAGGACAAACAGGTTGGTATATGTTTATTTTTGTTTGGTTATTCGCACTTACGGGTGTTATATTGAAGTTGTTTTTTACTGGTAGGTTCGATAAACTATCAACGGCATTATATTTAATAATGGGATGGCAAGTTGTTTTTTTAATAAAACCGTTAATGAATAATTTGTCGTACGACGGATTATTTTATTTAATAGCTGGCGGTGTTTTTTACACAATTGGGGCAATCTTATATTCAATTAAAAAAGTGCCATACAACCACGCTATTTTTCATGTTTTTGTACTTTTGGGAAGTTTTAGTCATTTTTGGGCAATCTATAAATACATATAGTTTTTACCATTTAGAAAAAGGAATTTTACTTAAGTTCGAATTGTAATATTTAACAGTTCCGGTTACTTCTTTTCCTAGCCAATTTGGCTTAGAAAATTGTTCGGTTTCATTTTTTAACTCTATTTCGGCAACAACCAAGCCTTTATTTTCACCTAAAAAATCATCAACTTCATAAGTATGGTTGTTTTCCTTTACTAAATAGCGGTATTTTTCAATAATTCCTTCCTCGCATAAATTAAATAAATCTTGAGCTTCCTTTAAATCTATTTCTTTTTCCCATTCAAATCGGGTAGTTCCGCTTTTATTAGAAGCACCTTTAATGGTTAAAAAACCGGTATCATCTTTTATACGAACTCTTACTACGCGTTCTTTTTTAGAGTTTAAGAAACCTTGCTTGATGTAACTTTTTTTATAAGCTACTTGTTTGTACTGATCAGAAATTACCAAGAATTTTCGTTCTATTTCAAAAGTCATAAGAAGTTGAATCAAATTTGTACGAATGTATCATTTTTGTAGTTATTATTAAATATCTTTGATACTATTAATTATTTAAAACTTTAATTTAATGGCGTTAATTACAACAAAAGCAATTGTTATTAGTGCTATTAAGTACAGCGATACAAGTTTAATTGTTAAGTGTTTTACCTTAGAAGATGGTATTCGATCTTACATGATAAGAGGTGTATTAAAATCGAGAAAAGGAAAGTTGAAAAAAGCCTATTTTCAACCATTAACACAATTAATAATTGAGGCTAACCATAATAATAGAAACTCTTTAAACTCAATAAGGGAAGCTCAGGTAATTCATCCTTATGAGAGTATTTATACTTCGGTGATAAAGCAGTCAATCGTATTATTTTTATCAGAAATACTTTCTACTATTATTAAAGAGGAAGAAAAAAATGAAGTACTATATGAATTTATCGAAACTAGCTTAATTTGGTTAGATACTCACGATGTTGTTGCTAATTTTCATTTACTGTTTTTGTTGAATTTATCGCGGTTTTTAGGGTTTTATCCAGACGTTTCAGAATCAAACAAAATGACTTTTAATTTATTAGACGGAAGATTTACAGATGCGTCCTATGAAAAACTTGTTATTACAGGTAGTGAATTAATTCTTTTTAAAAGGCTGTTGGGCATAAATTTTGATAGTATAAATACAATTTCGTACAATAAAAACGAAAGGCAAATAATTCTCAGAATTATAGTTCGATATTTTGAATTACATTTGGAGGGTTTTAAAGAGCCAAGATCATTAAATATTTTAGAAACCGTGTTTAGTTAACAGATGAAGCAAGTTATTACCCTATTTTTTTTACTGACAATTACCGCTATTTTTTCGCAAAACCTTACTATAATTGACGCCGAAACTGGCAAGAGAATTGATGAAGTTGCGGTTTTTAATAAAAACAAAACAATATCATCAATTAGTACTATTGATGGTGTTGTAGATATTACGAAGTTTAATGATAACGAAATTCTTATTTTTTCACATGTATCTTATGCGAAATTTCAAGAAAAAAAAGCTGTTTTAAAACAAAATAATTACCAAGTTTTCTTATCAAAACAATCAGAGCAATTAGATGAGATAGTTGTTTCTGTATTTAAGAATAAAGAAAAAGCAAACCGTATTGCAGAGCAAATAGCAGTGGTTTCTTTAAAAGATATTCAAAAAGTATCGCCGCAAACATCAGCAGATTTATTAGCTACAATTCCCGGAATTAAAGTGCAGAAATCACAATTTGGTGGTGGAAGTCCTGTTTTAAGAGGAATGGAAAGTAACCGTGTTTTATTGGTTGTTGATGGAGTTAGAATGAACAATGCAATTTACAGAAAAGGACATTTACAAAGCTCTATAACTGTAAACCCTACTTTGTTAGATAGAACAGAAGTTGTTTTTGGGCCGTCGTCTGTTATTTATGGTTCTGATGCACTTGGTGGTGTAATTCATTATTACACAAAAACGCCAAAATTATCTGAAGAAAATAAAATTAAAGGAAGTAGTTTTTTACGTTACAGTTCGGTAAATAATGAAGTTACCAATTCGGTATCGGCAGAATTACAGTTTAAAAATTGGGCATCGCTTACCAGTGTAACACATAGTAATTTTGGTGATTTAAAAATGGGTAAAAATCGTTCTCATGGTTTTGATGATTGGGGAAAAACGTTTTTTTATTCTGATAATTTAAATGGTAATTATGCTGAGAACCCAATAGCAAACGAAGATGTTAATTTGCAAAAAAATACAGGTTTTAGTCAGACTGATTTTTTGCAGAAATTTTTTATTCCGTTATCAAAAAAAACCGACTTAAAAGTAAATATCCAATACTCAACATCATCAGATGTACCAAGGTTTGATAAATTAAGTGAGCTTAAAGGTAGTGGTGATTTAAAGTTTGCAGAATGGCAATACGGTCCTCAAAACAGGTTGTTAGTTTCATCTCAATTAGAAATCAATCCAAATAAAAAATGGTTAAATAAAGGTACAATTACAACTGCTTATCAGAATATTGAAGAAAGTCGTATTCAAAGAAAATTCGGAAGTTTAGAAAGGTCTTACAGAGAAGAAAATGTAAATGTTTTTAGTGTAAATGGTGATTTTACAGTTCCGTTAGCTAAAAAACGTAATTTAGGGTATGGTTTTGAAGCAGCTTACAACGATGTTAAATCTAATTCTTACGGTAAAACGTTAAGAATTAATAATAACGAAATTGATGGTTTTGATGCAGATTTTGCAGTACAATCTCGTTATCCTGATGGAGGAAGTAGTTATTTTAGTTCGGCAATGTATTTAGATTATCGCCAAGATATTACGCCTAAATCAACCTTAAATACAGGTATTCGATTAACAAATACATTGCTAGATGCAAAGTGGATTGATGAAACATTTATACAATTACCAAGTAATGATATAAGCTTAAACAATACAGCGCTTACTGCTACTATTGGTTATGTGTTTAAACCTGTTAAAACATTGCAGTTGAATGCAGTATTATCATCAGGTTTTCGATCGCCAAATATTGATGACGTAGGTAAAGTAAGAGAAAAAAACGGAGATGTAACTGTGCCAAATATCACTTTAAAACCAGAACATGCTTACAATGCCGAAGTAGGTTTTCAAAAATATTTTAATAATCGAAAATTCAGAGTTGGTGCCAATGTATATTATACGTTGTTAAATAATTATATTTATCGTGAAAACTTTCAGTTAAACGGTAGTAATACTGTTTCTTACGATGGTGAAGACGGTAATATTGTAGCAAATGTAAATAAAGGTACTGCTTATATTACAGGTGCAACAGTTAGTTATCAAGGTAAAATATTTAATAATTGGAGTACTTCGGGGTTTTTAACCTATACAAAAGGTAAGGCCTATGATACCAATTTACCAATGTCTTCAATTCCGCCATTATTTGGTCGTTTTGAATTAAATTATTCAAATAATAAGTTTGAAGGAGGCGCTAATTTTGTTTTTAACGCCAAAAAAGATATCGCTGATTATAATTTAGACGAAGGAATAGATAATCAACAACAAACACCAATTGTTAACTCGGCTGCTACCCAAGATATTAATAAGTATTATGGTACACCAAGTTGGATGACCGTTGGCTTATTTGCAAAGTATACAGTAAACGCTAACATAACAATACAAACACAGCTTACGAATTTGTTTGACGAACATTATAAAGAATTTGCAAGTGGTGTTTCTGCGCCGGGGCGCAATGTTTCAGTATCGTTACTAACCAATTTTTAAAATATACAAATGATAAATCTATTTAAGATTGTAAGTTTATTAGAAGGAGTTTCTTATTTACTATTAATGTTTTTAGGCATGCCTTATAAGTATTTAGAGGCTTTAGGGAACGATCCTTATTTTGTAAAACTTTTCGGAATGCCGCACGGTATTCTATTTGTTGCCTATATAATCATAGCAATTATGCTAAAATTCGAATTGAACTGGAGCGGTAAAACATTCGGAATCGTTTGCTTATTATCTATTTTACCTTTCGGAACCTTCTTTGTAGGCAAGTATTTAAAGTAACCAATAATAATTACATAAAATAACACAAAGAAACCTGCAATTTTAATTGCAGGTTTCTTTGTGTTATTTTATGTCTAATAGTTTAAAAACAAACAAAAAAATAAAATATGTTTAATTTTTTATTTTATTTAAAAAGAGTATTTTTTTTTTTTGAGTTTTCCTTTAAAAATATAAATCATTAATAACGAGTAGTTAAGGTTGTTTTATTTAACATTTTTTTAACAAAAAATTAGGGTTAACCCTAATTCCAAATAGGGTTAACCCTTAAAACGTTAACATTTTTTAAATTACAAAGATTTAGTTTTGAGATGTAATAAAATAGTTGATCACTTTTTATTATTTGCTAGCTAGTAAAAAGAAGAACGATGTTTATAAATTGCGCGCATTTTTCTTTTTAATTTTTTAACGTTAAAACTGTTTTATTTGTAAAAAAATAAGATAACAGGTAAGCTTCTTTTATATTAAAGAAGCCGTAAAAATTAATTAACAAATTTAAAATTTTTAAAAAATAAAAAAAGTAATTTTAATGGTAGCAATGGTATTTGCTACAAGTGGTTTAGTGAATGCGAATACTAATAATTATTCGGAGTTACCACCATCTAAATTTGACGAATGTGATGGTTTCGCAACTTTTGCAGGTGATTATCTTGAATTGAGTTATGAAGAGGAGCATGAATGGTTTACTTGGTGTATGGAAAACTAATTTAATATAAAACAATAACAAGTTTATCTATTATAGATAAACTTGTTTTAAATATCATAACAATGAAAAAAATAATAACAATGATTTTATGTGTGATTATTTACCAATCTTCTTTTTCACAAGTACATAGAATTATTTATGCTGCTGAGTATAGTTTTCCGGATATGGAAAAAACATCAAAAGAAGTGTCTAGTAGATTTAAAGAGAAAATAAAATTGTTAAAAAAAAATAATGATAATTTATCTTGTTTTTTAGATTTTGACAAGAATATGTCAGTTTTTTATGTTGATAATAAAATGAATTCCGAAGGAAGAAAAAAAAGGAATATAACAGAGATAAAAGTTGGTAAAGGAACGTTTTTTACAGATAATATAAAATCAGAAATAATAAACCATAAGAATTCTTTTGGAAGTGATTTTGAAGTTGTTTATCCACAGAGTATATGGAGTATAGCTCAACAAACAAAAAAGATAGGAAAGTTTATTTGTTATAAAGCAACAACAGAGGTAGTGCAAAAAGGGAGATGGGGTGAAAAAACGATACCTGTAATTGCTTGGTTTACTACAGATTTACCATATAGGTTTGGGCCAAAACAATATTCAGGTTTACCTGGAGTAATTCTTGAGTTAACAGAAGGGAGTTTAACTTTCTATGCTCAAAAAATAAAACTGAATCAAATTTCTTTGAAATTAAAAGAAAGAGAAGGTGGGGGTCAAAGGGTAACTAAAAAAGAATTTGATGATATTAGCAAAAAAGTTTTTGAAAACAGGTAGCGTTATTTACTGAAATAGCAAACTATGAAAAAACACCTCTTATTATTTTTATGTATTGTATTCACAACCATACTTTCAGCACAAAGTGGGTTGCAAGGTAAAGTGTTTTATACCGTTTCATTAAAAGCATATAATGAACAATATGTCGATTCTATTTTTAAAAAAGAAAAAACAACAAAATTCGCAGAACAATATCTTATAAAAATGTTTAAGAATACTAAAGATGTTACCAGCGTTTTAAGATTTTCTAAAAATGAATCGTTGTATGACGTTGAAAGCAAATTAAAGAATGAAGCTAATAAAAATTTCAACATGACTGCTACAATCGCTGGAGGTAATACGATATACTATACAAACAGTGGTAAAAAAGATTATTATAAACAGTTTAATCGTGAAGAACCTTTACGTGTAGATATACTGCCAATTAAATGGGCAATAACTCAAGAAACAAAAAAGATTGGAGATTACCTATGTTTTAAGGCGGTTGCAGTTAAAAAAGTAAGAGATAATAAACCACTTATAAAAATAGCAGCATGGTTTACACCAACTATACCAGTAAGCTTTGGCCCTATTGATTATTTTGGTTTGCCAGGGTTAATTTTAGAGGTTTCTTACAATAGAATAAATATAAAAGCAACAAAAATTGTTTTAAATCCTAAAGAGAAAATTGTTATAAAAAAACCAACCAAAGGAAAACGAATGACAAATGCAGCGTATGTAGAAATGAGTAAAAATTTCTTTAAAATATAAGAAAATAAAAATGCTAAAAAGAATTATATTTTCGTTACTAGTTTTTATTGCTAGTAGTTTTTGTAGTGCGCAAACTGTAGTGTTTAAAGGTACTGTAAAAGATAGTTTGCAAAATCCGTTATCGTATACCAATATTATAGCCAAGCCTAAAGATGTGAGCAAAAACATGAGTTTTGCCATTACAGACGAGCAAGGTCGTTACCGATTAGAGCTTACTAAAAATAAAACATACACCATAAGTATAAGTTATTTGGGCTATGAAAAAGTTGAGCTTGAAATAGCACCAATAACAAACACTACAAAAGATTTTGTGCTAAAAGAAGCCAAAAATCAGTTAGATGAAGTGGTTATTGAGCTCCCCGTAACGGTAAAGCAAGACACGATTATTTACAATACGGATAAGTTTGTAAATGGTAGCGAACGTAAGCTTAAAAATGTACTTAAAAAACTACCAGGTGTTGAGGTTGATAAAAACGGGGGTGTAACGGTACAAGGTAAAAAAGTAACCAAGTTGTTGGTAGATGGTAAAAAGTTTTTTGGCGGTGGTACTAAGTTAGGTGTTGAAAATATTCCTGCAGATGCGGTTGATAAAGTTGAGGTAATAGACAATTACAATGAAGTTTCATTTTTAAAAGGTCTTTCAGATTCTGATGAAATGGCAATGAATATTAAATTAAAAGAAGACAAAAAACGTTTTCTTTTTGGTGATGTTGAAGCAGGTTCAAACGTTGGTTATGATTCTTTTTACAAAACCAACGCAAACTTGTTTTATTACTCACCCAAAACAAATGTTAATTTTATTAGTAACTTAAATAATATTGGCGAAAAAACCTTTACGTTTAAAGATTATATGAATTTTCAGGGTGGCGTTAATGCCGTTTTTAACGGTAATTTTAATTGGCGAGGTGGCGATTTTTCACAGTTTTTAGAAAACAAAGATGTTTTGCAAAGCGTACAGCGTTTTGGCGCTTTAAATATTACAAAAACCGTAGCTAGTAAGTTAGATGTTTCTGGTTATGCTATTTTTTCTCATAATAATACCCAAAGTTTTAACGAAGCAACCAATCAATACACTACTTTTTTAGAAGAAAAGGAAAGTAAAACTAACTCAAAAAACATATTGGCTATTGGTAAGTTTAATATTGAGTATGCGCCCAATAACAAAGAGCAATGGTATGTACGAACACAGGTTAAAAAATCGGCTGTAGAAAGAGGTAATTTAACCACTACTGCTATAAATACTCAACTAGATAATATCAATACAAATAAAGAAAATGATATTTGGTATGTAAATCAGAATATAGAATGGCACAAAGATCAGTCTGAAAAACATACTTTTTCAGCTACCGCAAATTATACGTTCGATAAAAATAATCCAACTGCTTTTTGGAATGCTTCACAATCGTTTTTAGATAGGATTAAACCAATTATTGAGCCTTTAAATACCAATCAAGCTTCTTTAAGAATTAACCAGTTAAATGAAAATGAAAAGCATCATTTGTACACCGTTTTTAAGGATTTTTGGGTGATAAATAATGATAATCATATTTATACAACGATAGGAAATACACATCAACAAGAAAAATTTATCAGTAACGATTTTCAATTGTTAGATGATGCTACCGAAAACGATTTTTCATCAAACGGATTTAACAATACTACGGTTTTAAAGCACAACGACTTTTTTGCGGGTGTGCATTATAAATTCAGAACTGGAATATTTACTTTTAAGCAAGGTGCGTATGCGCACAATTATAATTGGCGTGTAAACCAATCAACTTCAATTAAAAAAGATAAATGGGTAGTTTTACCAGATTTTCTAGTGAAAATTGAATTTAACAAGTCAAAGAAAATTCAGTTGAATTATAATTTAAAAACCAATTTCTCTAACGCTTCTAAATTGGCAAACCGCTTTTATTTACAATCCTATAACTCGGTATTTAAAGGAAATCCTAATTTAGAAAACGAATTGTATCATTCAGCACGTATTCGTTATAGTCGTTTTAGTTTGTATCGCGGTTTAATGTTGTTTGCAAACGCAAATTACACGAAAAAAGTAAAAGGATTTAGAAGTGCCGTAAATTTTGATGGTGTAAATCGTTTTTTAACCATTGATATGTTAGATAATCCGAATGAAAGTTGGGGAGTTAGAAGTTCGTTACGTAAGAAAATTAAAAACATCAGATACAACATAGAAGGTAATTATAAGGCTTCTAATTTTAAACAAAGCATCAATAATAGTTTTGTAACCAATAAAAGCAACAATTACGGTTTTGATGTTGGTATAGAAACCTTGTTTGATAAATTCCCAACAATAGAAGCTGGTTTTAGAAGAAGTATTGGTAAATACACGTCTAGTAATTCAACATCTAAATTTACAACCAACGAGCCGTATGTAAATATCGATTATGATTTTTTAGACGGATTTGTTTTTAATTTTGATTATACACATTATAATTATCAAAATAAAGCACAAAATATAGACACGGAATATAATGTTGCCAATGCAGTTTTATCGTATCAAAAAGAAGATAGTCCTTGGATGTTTAAATTAACGACTCAGAATTTATTTGATACTACTTTTAAACAAAGTAATAGCTTTTCAGATTATTTAATTTCTGATACTAAAACCTATGTAATGCCAAGAGTACTATTGTTTAGTATTGGTTATAAGTTATAAGGGTTTACATTTGTCATTACGAGAAAAATTCCTGTTGTTAAAGTTACAGATTGCTTCACTCCACTGCGTTTCGTTCGCAATGACAATTATAACGTCATTACGAGGAAGAGTGACGAAGTAATCTCTTGCTATTTTGTAGATTACTTTACTCCACTGCGTTTCGTTCGCAATGACAATTATTACGTCATTACGAGGAGGAACGAAGAAGTAATCTGGATTGCTTCACCCCACTGCGTTTCGTTCGCAATGACAATTATTACGTCATTACGAGAAGGCACGACGAAATAATCTCTTTGTTAAGAATTGCTATTTTGTAGATTACTTTACTCCACTGCGTTTCGTTCGCAATGACAATTATTACGTCATTACGAGGAGGAACGAAGAAGTAATCTCTTGCTATTTTATGGATTACTTCACCCCACTGTGTTTCGTTCGCAATGACAATTATTACGTCATTACGAGGAGGCACGACGAAATAATCTCTTTGTTAAGAATTGCTATTTTGTAGATTACTTCACTCCACTGCGTTTCGTTCGCAATGACAATTATTACGTCATTACGAGAAGGCACGACGAAATAATCTCTTTGTTAAAAATTGCTATTTTGTAGATTACTTCACTCCACTGCGTTTCGTTCGCAATGACGAAACAGGAGAACATATGTCATTACGAGGAAGAATGACGAAGTAATCTTTAAGTTAAGAACTACTATTTTACAGATTGCTTTACTCCACTGTGTTTCGTTCGCAATGACAATTATTACGTCATTACGAGAAGGCGCGACGAAGTAATCTCTTTACCCACCACTAACAGGCGGTATAATAGCAATAATATCGTTTTCTTTAATAATTGTTTCATCAGTTGCATAACTTTCGTTAATGGCAATGGCATATGAGCTCATTTGTTTTAACTCTGGATATTGTTTTGTAAGTAACTCTTTAAAAGAAGTAATATTACAGCTAATAGGAAGTTCTATTGTTAAAGAAGAACTTCCTATTAAATCTGTAGCAATACCAAAAAGTAATACGTTTATCTTCATAAAGTAAAATTACAATTTAAATCCGAATAGCACTCTGTTTTCATTCTTTCCGTTAAAGTTAGATCGAGCAAAATCTACACGTAAAAAACGCCATTTTCCAACACCAACATTATCTAATCCAACTGAATATTCAGAGTAAGGTTTGTTGCCTGCTGTAAACAATGCTTTAGCACCGGTTACCAAGTGAAAATTTAATTTATTTATTAACGGAACTTTACTAAGCAAAGCGCCTTTAAAATTATATTCTCCATGCAACTCACCGTATTTATCATTCGTGCTTAACTGATAATAAGGCAACATGTAAAAGTTGTTTAAATAATTGTCATTAGGAGCAATTAACAAGCGATTTCCGTTAAAATGGGCATAGTCTATAAACTCAATATCTTTTTTCTCTAAAAAAATGCCTCCTTTGGCCTTGTATTTAAAATTCCCCCAATTACCTAAAGATATATTTTGAGTTATTTGTGAGTATACTACATCAGAATTCCATTCGGCATTATCAGCGCCAAATTTTTTATTATAACCGATAAATAAAGACGGATACTTATTACTACTTACATTATATTTTCCATCAGGATAAGACACGTATTTTTGATCAAAATTAATAGTAGTTCCTAAATTAAACGACCATATTTTATTAGGTGTAAATCCCATGTTGAAATTAGTAGGCTCTTGCGGATTATTTGATGTATAATTAGCATCGCTTTTCGGAAACATTACATAATCTGTAGTGTTAAATAATGGTTTTCTATCTGCGTATTCTAAAGATGAAGACATGCGAATACCATTAATTACCTCTCTTGAAAAAGATACTTTAGCAAATGATTTCTCATATATTTTTAAGTAATTTCTTTCAAATAAAACAGAGCTAATGGTATTCCATAATTTTGAAATAGGTTGTTTTGCATTAAATTGAGCGGTTGTAACACCTCCTGAAAGTGTTAAAATTGGTTTGGTTGTATTATTCCATTTGTAAGAAAAGTAACCAGTTGGTCTCAGTTTTTTGTCTGAGAGTCCGTAGTTTAATTTACCACCAATATTAAACCTCTCTCCTTTTTCATTTATAGATTTATAATAATTTAATCCAACTGAAGAGTTCCAGCCTTGTACGGTATTAAAGTTTAAGTCGAAAATAGGAGATGACAAACTTAGTCCCCACTTATTATAAGTGTCGTTATAAGAATAGCCGGTTATAACATCTAAAAGGTTAAATTTATTTTGTTTGGTATCTATAGAATCTAAATATTTTTTAGACTTTCGTATCGTTTTAATACTGTCTTTTAATTTGTAGTCAGAAACTTCTTCAGTGGTTAAAGCAACAGGACGAATTTTGGTCCAATACAAACTGTCTTTTTCAGTTGCATTTTCAGCAAAAGACAAAATTTCGTTACCAAATGATTTTTTGGTGTAGTTAGGTGTAAAATTATAATTTGAATACGCTGCCGAAAAGCGACCATTAAAATTAAAACCAAACATACCAGCCTTAAAATCTATTGTTTGCGTAACTGGTACCCAGGCGTTGTTTTTAAGTGAGTAATTAAAGTTTTGTTTAATCTTTAAAGAATCTATCATTGGCATGCTTATTTGCGCACCTGTAGCTACAACATCGGTACCGTAAATAGCCCAATCATCTTCTACAATATAAATAAAACCGCTAAAAACACGATCGTTTTTTCTCTTTGGTAGTAGTTTTATTTTACTAATTAATTTATTATTTTTATCATAAAGCGTTCCTACTAATTTATAGTTGTAATAACCAAAAGCACCGTTAGAAACAGGTGAAATCATTTCTGCATCGGCTAATTTAAAAGAGTTTTCATAAAAATTGAAATTTACTTCTTTAGCTTGGTTAAAGCTAATTCCGTTATCGCTACCCGAAACTTTTGAAGCAACGATACGCTCTTTAAAATTGGCTGGTTTTTTTTGAAAAGAAATTTTAGAAATTGTTTCAGAAAGATATACAATTCCACTTCTTGTAGAATCTAAACCGCCGCCCATATCGCCAATTTCTTGCCCCAAAAATTTTTTAGGTAAATCCTTTACTTTAAATAATCCCCGAGAGTAAAAATCGGCTTTATATTCAGAAAATTTATCGGTGTTTTTATTTTTATTAGCAATTACATTTCTAATAATTTTATCAGCAGGGTTTTCATTCGAAGAAATTAAAATTTCATCTAACGCAACTTCTTCTTCAGAAAGAACAATGTTTAAAACAAAAGGAAAAGAAGAAACAGTAATTTTTTTCTTCACTGTTTTAAATCCTAAAATTTGATAAATAAGCGTGTGTTCTCCTTTTTTTGTTATGGCTAATTCATAATCTCCATTATCGTTTGTAGTAGTTCCTGTAATAGAGTTTTCTAAATATACGCTAACAAAAGATAAGGGTTTGTTGTTTGTGTCGGTTACGCTCCCTTTAACTTGAGAAAAAGAAATTGAGGTAATAAATAGAAGAAATAGTGTGTAGTTTTTTTTCATAGTTGGTTTTGTTGAAATAAAAAAACAAACATAGCCGAAGTAATTTTTCGACTATGTTTAAAAGCTGTTAAATAATTTACAATGAATTCTTAAAATATAAGACTTGTAAATTCACTAAAAGGTTGCCTGAGAATTAATTCCCTCCTTTTTTCTTCTTGCCAAATAAACCACCTAAAACATCTTTTACTTTCTTTTTGGTGTCTTCAGTTTTAGTTGAATCTTTCTTTTTATCACCCAATAATTTACCAAGTGTATTTTTTACTAGTTTGTCTTTTTGCTGTTCTATTAATTTTTGACTCAACTTTGTAACAGAAGAAGATAAATCCGTTTTTACAGATGGATTAGACATACTACCTGTAATATTTGCGGTAATGGGTACGGTAACATTTTGATCTTTTTCACTTAATTTAGATAATAACTCTTCTACTTTACTACCCAAGTATTTTGCAGGTACATCTAAAGTTAAATTATAGTTCATGTTTTGATTGAAACTATGATTACCACCAATGTTAATACCAATGTCTTTATATTTTAGTTTAAATGGTTTTACTGATACTTGACCGTTATCGAAAGATAAGTTTGCTTTTATATCAGATAAATCTAATTTATCTAAATCAATAAATGATAGTTTTTCACTTAATAAGCTTAAAGCTTTGGTCTTTTTAGGATTTATTTTCGTGGTTAATAATTCCGCTAAAGCTTTACCGGTTAATGAGGTTAAATTTGGTGTAAAATCGTTGTTTAAATTACCAGATAAATTAATGTCAGAATTTAATTTACCGCTCATTGCAGCAGCAATCGGACTGATTGATTTAAGTAAATCTAAGCCATTAAAAGATTCAGAAATATCAAACGATTTTATGCCTAAATCCATATTAAAAGAAGGCGTTTTTTGTTGTGTATTTACTTCACCGTTTAAAGCAATAGTACCTTTAAATATGTTAACATTTACATTTTGTAAAGTCGCTTTTTCGTCCTTTATCAATAATGTACCTTTTACGTTTTTTAAAGCTAAATTATCGTAATAAACAGTTTTTGCATCCGCTATAATTTTACAATCTAAAAAAGCAGGAATCTTTAAAGATTCTGTAGGTTTTTCTGTTTTATTCGTCTCTTTTTTATCTGTAGTAGTGGTTTCTTGCATGAAATCACTCATGTATAAAGAGTTTGAATTTACATTAAAAGTTCCCTGTAATTTTTTACCTGAAAGCAAAAAACCTAATAAGTTTTTAATTTCTCCTGTTGCATTTAAATCACTTTTACCTGTAGTAGCATCAAACTCGCTTAAGGTAATTGTTGTTGGTTTAAAGTTTATTTTGGTGCTTTTTATTTTAAGTGGATTGGCAATGTCATCCGAAGAAAAAACAAAGTTGTTTACTGTTATTTCACCATTATTTTTAATACGACTTAAGGTGCCGTTTTTAATTGCGTTTAAATCGAAATCAGTAGTTAAGTTGGCTTTTAAAATACCACTTAACTCACTTTTTAAATCAACCGGATAGGCTTTGTTTATGTTGGCTAAATTTAAGGTTCCTTTTAATTTTGCGCTTATGGTTGGGTTGTTAACAATATTAGCAACACTTCCGCTACCAGAAAAAGTATCTTCATCAATTTTAAAAGATAAGCCGTTAATAACTACAAAAGTTTTATCTAGGTAACCTGTGGTGTTTTTTAATTGAGCATCGATATTAATATTACGAACACTTTTTGGTAAATCAGGATATTTAAAAGAAGTGTTTTTAGATTTTAAGTTAATGTCTAACAGCGGAATTGTGTTGTTAGTAACTAAACCTTTAACGGTTCCTGAAAGGCTAAATTCACCAGATGTTTTTACGTTTTCAATACTTTTGGTATAAGCTTCGGGTATTAAACCTAAAAAGTTTTTAAAGTCTGATGACGGAGTTTTAAAGCTAATATCAACATCTTGGTTGTTTTCGTTTATTTGAACATATCCATTAAAAATTAAAGGTAAATTATTAAGTTTTGCTTCGTTTTTTAGAAACGAAAACTTCATGTTTACTAAATCCATGCCTAAGACAGCATCTAATTCTATCTTCTGATTTTTTAAGTACGAAGCGCTATCCATTTCAAAAGAAACTAATGTCGCTGTTTTGGTATTTAATTCAGAGTTAGTTTGAGAGAAATCTCCACTACCGCTATGATTAAAATCAGATAAAGTAAGATTTATTTTACCTTTTTTATCAATGTATTTTATTGTAGCGTTATTAATTTCATAAGAATTTACAGAAAGGCCAAAATCAGATACCGACACATTTGTGCTATCAACTTTTACATCAGACGGTTTTGTAATGTCGTAATTAGCGATACCAATTTCGTTAACTAAAACATTTACTTTAGAATCATTAATAGAAAAAGATTGAATGTTTAATTGTTCTGATGCGTTTTTAAGTAATTCAGTAAGTCTTAGCTCTAAATTAATTTCTTTAGAAAATAGTAAAGTATCGCCTTTAAAAGGTTTACCATTAATAATAGAAACATTAGAAAGTTGCAAAGAGGCATTCGGAAAATCTCTTAATAAACTTAGGTTAGCATCTGTAAAATCTAACTGAGCCGTAATGTTATTATTTACAGTTTTCTTTACCAGATTAATGATTTTTCCTTGAAATAAAAACGGAGCTAAAATTAGTAAAGCAAATAATGTTATTATTATGGTTAGGAGTATTTTATATATTTTTTTCATAACTAAAAATTAACTTTAAAATGTATTTAACAAATTTCTGTAAATATTTAGAATAATAAGAAGATTAAAATATAAAGTTTTAGTTAAAAATCACATTAGGATTCATAACAACTTAAAAAAGGCAAATACTTTTAAGAATTTGCCTTTTTTAAGTTGTTATTTAGGGTCTGTGTCGCCAAAGAAAAACCAGTTAAGGCCTTTTTTTATTTTACTCTTTTCTTTAACTTCGGTTTGTGTTTCGGAAACTTTCAAAGATTCTTCTTTAAATAAATCAACTACATATTCGTTATAACTTTTACCAACCTCTTCTTTTAAAAAACCTTCAAAGTATAATTCACTAATTTTTTCTCCTTTTAATTTTTCAATATCTAAAAGAGTTTTATAAAGTGGTTCAATTTTATCAATAACACTTTTAGGTATAGCTTTTCTTCGTCCAGTGTAACCGATAGGCTCCCCTTTTTCATTTTTATCAATTGTAAAATCAGTAATTACCCAATAGTATTTACCAGTTTTAGTTAGGTTTTTTACAATAGCGTGGTAATTTTCCCCTTTTTTTAAAGCTTCCCATAAGGCTTTAAAAGCAACCTTTGGCATATCTGGGTGTCTAATAATATTATGAGGCTCTCCCATTAATTCTATAGCAGTGTATTCGCTGGCTAAAACAAAGGCTTTGTTAGCGTAAAGAATTGTGCCAAATAAATCTGTTTTGCTAACAATTGTTTGAGATTTGTCCCATTTTATTTCTTCATTAATTATTTGAATAGGTGGTGTTTTCATGATTTGATTTAAAATTAAAATGTACGCAAATTTATACGGTCGGCTGATTATAAAACATGACTAAAATCATGTTTTAGGTTTTTCACTAAGTAACAAAAACGTATATTTGTAAGTTCAAACAAATAAAACTAATCTATGAGTGATTCTAGAAAAAGGCGAGAAGCTTTGTTATACCATGCAAAGCCAAAACCAGGAAAAATAGCAGTAGTACCAACTAAAAAATATGCTACACAGCACGATTTGTCGTTAGCATACTCTCCTGGAGTTGCAGAGCCTTGTTTAGAAATTGCTAAAGATAAAGACAATGTTTATAAATATACCGCTAAAGGTAATTTAGTAGCTGTTATTACTAACGGAACTGCTGTTTTAGGTCTAGGAGATATAGGTCCTGAAGCATCAAAACCAGTAATGGAAGGGAAAGGTTTGTTGTTTAAAATTTTTGCTGATATTGATGTTTTTGATATTGAAGTAGATGCTACAGATGTTGATAAATTTGTAGAAACAGTAAAGGCCATTGCTCCAACTTTTGGTGGAATAAACCTAGAAGATATAAAAGCTCCTGAAGCTTTTGAGATAGAAAGAAGATTAAAGGAGGAATTAGATATTCCTGTAATGCACGACGATCAGCACGGAACAGCAATTATTTCTGCAGCAGCCTTAAAAAATGCGATAGAAATTATTGATAAAAAAATATCGGAGATTAAAATCGTAGTAAACGGAGCTGGAGCGGCTGCAATTTCATGTACAAGGTTGTACTTAGCACTTGGTGCTAAAAGAGAAAATGTAGTAATGTGCGATAGTAAAGGCGTTATTAGAAGAGATAGAGGTAATTTAACGTCACAAAAAGAAGAATTTGCAACTGATAAAGACATTAATACTTTAGAGGAGGCAATGCATAATGCAGATGTTTTTATAGGATTATCAAAAGGAAATGTAGTAACGCCAGAGATGTTATTATCGATGGCAAAAGACCCTGTTGTTTTTGCAATGGCAAATCCAGATCCTGAGATAGAATACCAATTAGCGGTAGATACTCGTGATGATATTATTATGGCAACGGGTAGATCGGATAATCCTAATCAAGTTAATAATGTACTTGGATTTCCATTTATTTTTAGAGGGGCTTTAGATGTTAGGGCAACTAAAATTAATGAAGAAATGAAAATGGCAGCTGTACATGCTTTAGCTGATTTGGCTAAAAAAACAGTGCCAGAACAAGTAAATATAGTGTATGATGAAGTGAGTCTTTCATTCGGAAAAGAATACATTATACCTAAACCATTTGATCCGAGATTAATTTATGAAATTCCACCAGCTATTGCAAAAGCAGCAATGGAGTCGGGCGTAGCGCAAGAACCAATTACAGATTGGGATGCATACCGTGAAGAATTAATGGATAGATCTGGAACGGGAAGTAAAGAGATAAGATTATTACATAACAGAGCAAAAAAAGCCCCTAAACGAGTAGTTTTTGCAGAGGCAGATCATCTAGATGTGTTAAAAGCAGCACAGCGTGTTTATGATGAGAAAATAGCGATACCTATTTTATTAGGTAGAAAGGATATTATTCTTGAATTAAAAGAAGAATTAGGATTCGACGCAGATGTTGTTATTATTGATCCTAAAACGGATGAAGAAACAGATCGAAGAAACAGATATGCAGAAGCTTTTTGGAAAACAAGACAGCGTAAAGGTATTTCTTTTTTAGAGGCTCAAAAATGGATGCGTGAGCGTAATTATTTTGCAGCAATGATGGTGAATACTGGTGAAGCAGATGCTTTAATTACAGGATATTCAAGGTCATATCCATCGGTTGTAAAACCAATGTTAGAGTTAATAGAGAAAGAAAAAGGTGTTACTAGAGTGGCAGCAACAAATATGATGCTGACCAAACAAGGACCAATGTTTTTAGCGGATACAACGATTAACATTAATCCAACAGCTAAAGAACTAGCAAAAATTAGTCAATTAACATCTGGCTTAGCAAAAATGTTTGGAATGAAGCCACATATTGCCATGCTAGGTTTTTCTAACTTTGGGTCATCAAAAGCCGAAAGTTCAGTAAAAATAAGAGAAGCAGTATCGTATATACATCGTTACCATCCTAATGTAATTGTTGATGGTGAGTTACAAGCAGATTTTGCCTTAAACCCTGAGTTATTAGCAAAAGAATTCCCTTTTTCTAAATTAAATGGTAAAAGAGCAAATATTTTAATATTCCCGAATTTAGAGTCGGCTAACATAACGTATAAATTAATGAAGCAGGTTGATGGAGTTGAATCTATCGGACCTATTTTATTAGGAATGAGTAAGCCTGTTCATATTTTACAATTAGGGGCAAGTGTAGATGAGATGGTAAACATGGCGGCAGTAGCTGTTGTTGATGCTCAAAATAAAGAATTAAAAAATAAAAGCTAAGACTTTTAAAACTAAATAATTTGCCTATTTTAGGCAAATCGAAATTCAACTGAATGATAACACAAATTAAGGGGAAACTTGTGGAGAAAAATCCTACGTATGCAGTAATAGACTGTAATGGAGTAGGCTACTTATTGCATATTTCTTTAAACACTTATTCGTCGTTACCTAATGATGAAAATGTGTTGTTGTATACACATTTATCTATTCGTGAAGACGCACATACATTGTATGGGTTTTTTAATAAAGTTGAAAGAGAAATTTTTAGATTACTCACGTCAGTTTCAGGTGTAGGTCCGAGTATTGCAAGAACAATGTTGTCGTCAATGACGTCTGAAGAAATACAACAAGCTATTGCTTCAGAAAATGTAAAAACAATACAGTCTGTTAAGGGTATTGGAGTAAAAACAGCACAGCGTGTTATTGTAGATCTGAAAGATAAAATTCTAAAAATCTTTGATTTAGATGAAGTTTCAATTGCTCAAAACAATACAAATAAAGAAGAAGCGTTATCTGCACTAGAAGTTCTTGGTTTTGTAAGAAAGCAAGCAGATAAAGTTATAGGGAATATATTAAAAGAAACACCTGATGCTAGTGTTGAGGCATTGATAAAACAGGCGTTAAAAAATTTATAAAACAGGTTGAAAAAAGCAATTATTAATAGATTACTAACAACACTTACTATACTGGTAAGTGTTGTTTCGTTTTCACAAAACACTCAGAGTAATAAAGGTAATACTATAAAAAAAGACACTGTTATTCCGCTAAAATATAATTTTAGTAATAACCAAAACGGAACTCTTTTTTTAAGCAACCCAACAGAGATAACCATAACCTTTGATAAGACTTTAAATAAGTTTATGTTGGTGGAGAAAATAGGCGATTACTATATTGGAACACCTGTTTTTATGACTCCCGATGAGTATGACAAGTATCGATTAAAAAATGATGTAAAAGATTATTTTAAAGAAAAGGTTGATGCAACAAACTCAAGAAAAAAAGGAAATAGTAAAGCAAGAAAAAACTTGTTACCTAAATATTATGTAAATTCTAAGTTTTTCGAGTCTATTTTTGGAGGTAATAGTGTTGAGGTAAATCCAACAGGTCAGGTAAATATAAAGCTCGGAGGAATTTATCAAAACAATGAGAATCCGCAAATATCAATAGAAAACCAGAGTAGTTTTACGTTTGATTTTGATCAACAAATAAGTACAAGTTTACAAGCAAAAGTTGGTAAACGATTAACGGTAACGGCAAATTACGATACACAATCTACATTCGATTTTCAAAACATCATTAAGTTAGAATATACGCCTACTGAAGACGATATTATACGAAATATAGAAGCAGGTAATATTAGTATGCCAATTAAAAACTCGTTAATAAACGGGGCACAAGCATTATTTGGTGTAAAAACAGAATTGCAGTTTGGTAAAACCTATATAACCGCAGCGTTTTCACAGCAAAATTCACAATCTAAAACAGTTATTGCAGAAGGAGGAGCAACTATTGAGGAGTTTGAGTTAAGAGCTTCTGACTATGATAATGATCGTCACTTTTTTTTATCACAATATTTTAGAGAGAGTTATACAGATGCCTTAAGTAACTACCCTTTGGTAAGTAGTCCAGTAAACATTACAAGAGTTGAAGTTTGGATAACGAATAGAACTCAAAATGTTACTGATTATCGAAGTATTGTAGGTCTTGCCGATTTAGGAGAATCTAATAATGCAAACAAAGTAAATCCAAATGAAGTAAATACTGTTCCTAGCCCTATCTCAGCGAACTCTAAAGTGTTACCATATAACGGAGTTAACAACTTAAGTCCATTATTAGCAACAACTACAGGTGGTATTAGAGATGTAGCTACAGTAGATGCGGCGATTAACAATATTATGCCAGCACGTCAAGGGTTTAACTATTCGTACCTTCAAAATGCAAGAAAATTACAAGCAAATGAATTTAGAGTACATCCGCAATTAGGTTTTATATCTTTAAACAGAAGATTAAATGATGGAGAGGTTTTAGCAGTTGCTTATGAATATACTGCGGTTGGAGCATCAGGTGGAGAAACTGTTTTTAAAGTAGGAGAATTTTCTAACGACGGTGTAGTTGCCCCAGATAATTTAGTGGTAAAGCTATTGCGTAGTGAAATTTTAAATACCACAAGGAAAAATGCGGTAACGAATGAAGATGAAGGTTTTCCTACATGGCGATTAATGATGAAAAACGTGTATGCTTTAGGTGCTTTTCCTTTGCAACGTGAAGGGTTTCGTTTTGAACTTTTATATCGTGATGATGAAACAGGAACTTTACAAAATACGTTACAAAAAGCCCTAACACCTGGAATTACAGATAAACCATTATTGCGTATTTTAAACTTAGATAAGTTAGATCAAAGTGAGTATGCCGTGCCAAACGGAGATGGTTTTTTTGATTATGTAGACGGAATAACTGTGAATTCAGAAAGAGGATATGTATTGTTTCCTGAACCAGAACCTTTTGGTGAAGATTTAAGAGATGAGCTTACCAACACTTCAGATCAGGATAAATATCTTTTTGAAGAACTGTATTTAACAACAAAAATTCAAGCAAAAAACGAGTATCAGAATAAAGACAAATTCTTTTTAAAAGGGTACTTTAAATCAGAAACAAGTAGAGGTATTTCTTTAGGAGGGTTTAATATTCCTAGAGGTTCGGTACGTGTAACTGCCGGAGGACGACAGTTAGTTGAAGGTATAGATTATGTGGTAGATTATCAATTAGGTCGCGTACAAATTTTAGATCCAGGTTTAGAAGCATCAGGAATTCCTATTAATGCAACGACTGAAAGTAATACCTTATTTAGTCAGCAACGAAAAACATTTATAGGTATTGATGTAGAGCATCGTTTTTCGGATAAATTTACCATAGGAGGAACTTACTTAAATGTAAGTGAAAAACCAATTACACCTAAAGTAAATTTTGGAGGAGAGCCTATAGATAATGTAATGTTAGGTTTTAATTTAGATTATTCTGCTGAAGTTCCTTACTTAACAAAATTAGCAAACAGATTACCGTTTGTAGAAACCGAAGTCCCTTCGAATGTATCTGTAAGAGCAGATATGGCTTATTTATTGCCAGGTTCGCCAAGCGGAATTAATGTAGACGGAACAGCAACTTCGTATTTAGATGATTTTGAGGCTTCGCAAATACCTATTAATTTAAGTTCTCCACAACAATGGTTTTTAGCAAGTACACCAGAATCGCAAGGTTTTGATGGTGGCGCAAGCGATTTATCTTACAATTACAAAAGAGGTAAAATTGCATGGTATAATATTGATCAATTATTTTATGGTAGTGGAAACAGACCTAACAATATTGATGAAAATGAATTGTCTAGAAACGAAATTCGTCAGATACGTTACAACGAATTATTTCCGAACACCGATTTAGATATTACGCAGCAAAATTTAGTTAGAACATTAGATTTGGCTTATTATCCCTCAGAAAGAGGTCCTTATAATTACAACGAAAATGCAAGTACAGTAACTTCAGAAGAACGTTGGGGAGGAATTATGCGACCATTAACAACTAATAATTTTGAACAAGCCAATGTAGAATATATTCAGTTTTGGTTAATGGATCCTTATGAAAATTACTCTATCACACAAGCAGAAGGATTATCGGCAGGAATAAACCCGCAAGATCCAGGAAATCAAGTAGGAAAATTATTTATAAATTTAGGAAACGTTTCTGAAGATATTTTAAAGGATGGTAGAAAACAATATGAAAATGGTTTACCTGCGGATGGAAATAAAGTAGATGGAACAAATGTAAATGCAACCAACTGGGGAAATACGCCAATAAATCCATCAATATTATATGCTTTTGACTCTAGCAACGAAGCTCGTGCAAATCAAGATATTGGTTTAGACGGTTTAACGGATGAAGATGAAAGAATAAAGTTCCCAGCATTCGCATCCTTAGATGATCCGGCAGGAGATAACTTTCAATATTTTAGAGGAGGTGCTATAGAAAACACAAATGCATCGGTTTTAACACGTTATAAAAACTTTAACGGTACGCAGGGAAATTCACCAACAGCTAGTCAGTCAAACGAATCTTTTCCTACTTCATCAACAGCATATCCTGATGTTGAAGATATTAATAAAGATCAAACAATGAACCCGGTAAATAGTTATTTTGAGTACGAGGTTTCATTAAATAGAAGCGATTTACAATTAGGACAAAATAATATTATAGATGTAAAAAATGAGCCAATTACTTTGGCAAACGGATCTACAAGAAGTACTACTTGGTATCAATTTAGAATTCCGGTTAGAAATGTAACAGATGCTCAGCGAATAAACGGAATTACCGATTTTAATAGTATTCGTTTTATTAGAATGTTTCTTTCGCAATTTAAAATGCCAGTTGTTTTACGATTCGGAGAGTTAGAATTAGTAAGAGGAGATTGGCGTAGATATACAAAAACATTACCGAATACAGGTGTGCCGGTAAATTTAGATAATACAGAACTTAATAATTTTGAGGTAGGTGTTGTAAGTATAGAGCAAAATTCGGAAAGATATAAATTACCTCCAGGAATTCAGCGAGAAGAATTACAAGGAACAAACAGAATTCAACGTCAAAATGAGCAGTCGGTAACTTTAAAAGTAACAGATTTAGCAGCCGATGACGTAAGAACTATCTATAAAAACATAAGTATAGATATGCGTAGGTATAAAAAACTACGAATGTTTTTACATGCAGAAAAACCAACAACAGAAGCTACTCAAGATGGAGATATGGTTGCTGTAATTCGTTTAGGAACCGATTTAAATGATAACTATTACGAAATTGAAAAACCATTAACATTATCAACCTCTAGAGCAACCTCTTTAGATGTTTGGCCTGAGGCAAATAATTTAGAAGTGCCTTTAGAAGAATTAGCAAATTTAAAAATAGAAAGGCCAACAGGTGTTGGAACAAGTATAACAGATATATTTTCAGCAACAAGTTCTAATGGTTTAAAAATATCAGTAAAAGGAAACCCAACATTGGCGCAAGTAAGAACTGTAATGCTGGGTGTTAAAAACGTATCTAATTCAGATAAAACAGTAGAGGTTTGGTTTAATGAATTACGTGCGGTAGGTTTTGATAATAAAGGTGGTTGGGCAGCTGTTGTAAATGCAGATGCAAATCTTGCCGATGTAATGGACTTGTCTTTAGCAGGAAGAATGTCTACCATTGGTTTTGGTAATGTTGAAGATAGAGTTCAGCAAAGAAGTATAGAGGAAATTAAACAATATAGTGTTGCAACCAATATTCAGTTAGGTAAAATGATGCCGCAAGATTGGAATATGCAAATACCTATGAGTTATAGCTATGGTGAAGAATTTAGGGACCCTAAATACGATCCTCAGTTTCAGGATGTGGAATTAGAAGATGCTTTAGATAAAAATCCTAACAGTGAAAATGCACAAGACTATACACGAAGAAAAAGCATTAGTTTTATCAATGTAAAAAAGAATAAAAATCCGAAGAGCAAAAAAACACCAAAGTTTTATGATGTAGAAAATTTTTCTGCTTCATATGCTCATAATGAAGAGTTTCATAAGGATTATAATATCGAAAAATTCGAAAATAAAAATGTAATGGCGGGAGCAAGTTATAATTTTAACTTTAAGCCTTTTGTTATAGAACCCTTTAAAAAATCAAAAAAATTTAATAATAAATACTTGCGATTTATAAAAGATCTTAATTTTAATCCAGTACCTAAAACGATAGCACTTAATTCGAGAATTAATAGAAATTATAACTCGCAACAATCTAGAAATTTAATTGAAGGACTAACAGCACAACCAGAATTAGTGCAACGTAGGTTTTTATTTAATTGGGATTATACGATTGGATTTGATTTAACAAAATCGCTTCAGCTAAACTTTAATGCAACTAACAATTATATTTACGATAGTTTTGGAGATGATGAAGAGTTAGAGATTTATGATCAATTTTTTACTGTTGGTAGGCCTGATAACTATCATCAAAAATTAAATGCAACGTATAAATTGCCACTTAGTAAGTTACCATATTTAAATTTTTTAAGTGCAGATTATAGTTATACAGCAGATTTTGATTGGAAAGCGAGTTCACAAAGTAATTTAGATTTACCAAACGGAGATAATGTAAGTTATGTAGATGTGGTTGGTAATATGATTCAGAATGCAAACACCCATAATTTAAATACAAATATAGATTTTGGTCGTTTTTATAAAACCTTAAAGTTAGATAAGCTATTACTAAAAGGAACCAAAAAGAAACCTGTTAAAAAAGGAACAGCAACTTTAGGGGTTGATAAAACATCTAAAGGAAGAGCCAAATTAAAGAAGAACGCTTCTTTTGGTCATAAAGTAATGAAGGGAATGTATGATGTATTAACATCGGTAAAGAGAGCAAAAATTAGTTATACTCAAAACAACGGAACTTTATTACAAGGATACAAACCATCGGTAGGGTTTTTAGGTAGAAATAGTTATGACGGTAGTACAGCACCTTCATTAGGATTTGTATTTGGTAGTCAAACAGATATTTTAAATACAGCTATCGAAAACGGATGGTTGGTTACAAGAACAAGTCAGACTGACGAAAATCAACCTTATTATAACAAGAATTATGGTAAAACAAGATTCAAAAAATTAGATTATAATGTTTCTGTAAAACCTTTTAAAAATTTAACGATAGATTTAATTGGAACTAGGATTCAAACAAGTAATTTAAATCAGCAATTAGATATCATTTCTGATGGGAATGGAGGATTTGAGCAAGACCCGAACATTAAAGCTTTTGAAACAGGTAATTATAGCATTAGTCACTTTATGTTGGGTACTGTTTTTACAGATAGCGAGGTGTTATATCAAAATTTCTTATCAAACAGGAGTACAATTGCTAATAGGTTAGCAACTACAGATCAACCCGTAAGCGGATTTAAAGAAAACGGTCAGCAAGCAATGTTGCCAGCCTTTATTGCAGCATATTCAGGTAACGATGCAAATTCGGTAAGTACAGGTATTTTTAAAAATATACCAATTCCGAATTGGACAATGCGTTTTAATGGTTTTATGAAGTATAAGTGGTTTAAAAAGACTTTTTCTTCTTTTACACTATCACATGGTTACAAATCGTCTTATACAATAGGTAACTATACTAATAATTTACAGTACGATTCAACAAATTTAGCAACAAATACAAATACTTCTGGTAATTATCAGCCAGAACTATTACTTTCGTCGGCAACTTTAATAGATGAGTTTTCACCATTAATGAAAGTTGATTTTAGGATGAAAAATTCATTTTCATTTAAAGGGGAAATAAGAAGAGATAGAAGTTTAACATTAAACTTTAATAACAATACCTTAACTGATATTAGAGGAACAGAATATGTTGTAGGTTTTGGTTATAAGATTAGAGATGTTAAATTTGTAACGCGATTTACAGGAAAAAAAGAAACATTAAAAGGAGATATAAACCTAAGAGCTGACGTATCTTTGAGGGATAATTTAACCTTAATACGTAGCGTTGATGAAGAAAATAGTCAAATAACAGGAGGAGAAAAATTATTCGGATTAAAATTTATAGCCGATTATAATTTAAGTAGCAGTTTAACAGCATCGTTTTATTACAATCATCAAACGTTTCAATATGCTGTTTCAACTACTTTTCCAAGACAGTCAATCAATGCAGGGATAAATATTATTTACAATTTAGGAAATTAAAACAAACACAATAAAAATAGTACAATGAACATTCCATCAGAATTAAAATACACGAAAGACCACGAATGGGTTAAGATAGAAGAAGGTGTAGCTACAATTGGTATTACCTCTTTTGCACAAGGAGAGCTAGGTGATATTGTATATGTAGACGTTGATACTTTAGATGAATCTTTAGATATTGAAGAGGTTTTTGGTTCAGTAGAAGCTGTTAAAACAGTATCTGATCTTTTTATGCCTTTATCTGGAGAAGTAATTGAGTTTAACGAAGCTTTAGAAGACGAACCAGAATTAGTAAATTCTGATCCTTATGGTGATGGATGGATGATAAAAGTTAAATTATCGGATGATTCACAAATAGCAAATTTATTAAGTGCTGAAGCGTATCAAGAACTTATTAAGGGATAATTTAGTAAGAATAGCAATACTAATAGCAATTAGTATTGCTATTCTTAGCTTAATAAACATTGGAAAGCAACCAATTCAAATAAATAATTTGGATAAATACGAGCATGCACTTGCTTATTTTATTTTAACATTTATTTGTTTAATAGCTTTTAAAAAAACAAAAATCAATGAATATAGTATTGTTTTTTGTTGCTTTATTTACGGCATAATTATTGAAGCTCTTCAAGTTACAGTAACAACATACCGATCAGGTGATGTTTTAGATATTGTAGCAAATACGACGGGTATTTTAATAGCTTATATTGTTTACTTTCTTTTTTTAAGAAAAATATAGCTATTTAAAGAATTAGCTTGTAAAAGTTAAAATAATTTAATTAAATTAGCGAACTATTAAAAAATATTTACGATGGAAATTAAGAAAAATCCAAAGTCAAACTTAGAGAATTATAGTAAACTGTTTATGCAGTTAGGTTTGGTTTTAGCATTATTTATAACATATGTTGCAATTGAAAACAAAACATATGATAAGCAATACGGAGATTTAGGAATGGCTAATATGGCTTCTGAAATTGAAGAAGAAACAATAGAGCTTATTGTAGAGCCACCAAAGCCAAAGCCAAATACACCACCACCACCAGCACCAGAAAAAATTGAAATCGTAGAAGACGAGAAGGAAGTTGAAGAAACTATTATCGAATCTACTGAAACAGATGAATCTGAAGAAATTGTAGTTGAAGACATTGAAGAGGCAGTTGAAGAAGAAGTTTTCGTAGAGGATGTACCTTTTTCTATTATTGAAGAAGTGCCAATTTACCCAGGATGTACTGGTTCAAAAGCAGAAAAGAAAGCTTGTTTAAACAAACAATTAAGAAAGCACGTTCAGCGTTATTTTGATGCAGAATTAGCAAATGAGTTAGGTTTAGCACCAGGTAAAAAAAGAATTTATGTTCAATTTAAAATTGATAAAGATGGTTCTATTACTAGTGTAAACGCAAGAGCTCCTCACCCAAGGTTAAAAAAGGAAGCTATTCGTATAGCGAATAAAATTCCTAAAATGAAACCAGGTAGACAAAGAGGTAGACCAGTAAGAGTAGGGTATACATTACCTATTACTTTTAATGTAGAGTAAGTTAACTTACAAAATAAAAATAAAGAAAGCAATCCGATTTGGATTGCTTTTTTTATTGGCACACTTCTTGGTTTTAACATAGTATTAACTTAAAAAACTAAGAACTATGAAAGAAGAAAAAAAGAATCCAAGAAAACAATTAGAAAAATTCTCATCAATTTTTACGCAATTAGGTTTAGTACTTACATTATTTATAGTTTTTGTTTCATTAGAACATGAAACAGAGAAAGATTTAAATGTAGCAATCTTTACAAATTATGATACATTAGAAACCGTATTTACATTTTCGCGACCTGTTGTTATTAAAAAAATCGAAAAGAAGGTAAAGAAAGTGGTAGAGAAACAAGTTATTAAAACAATTGCTCCACCCAAAATTGTAAAAAACACTGAGAAGCTTGTTGAAACATTAATAAAAATACCAGTTGATGATAAACCAGAGACAGTTGTAGTTCCAAAAAAAACAGCTCCAACAGTAATTCCTTCAGTTGAAAATACGATGTCTATAAATAACGTTCAAAACAGACCCGTTTTTAAAGGTTGTGAAGGTTTATCCGAAGAAGAAAATAAAAAATGTTTTGAGAAGAAAATTCAACAACATGTTCAGCGTTATTTTAATGTAGAATTAGCACAAGATGTAGGGTTAAGGTCGGGGAAATATAAAATATTTACGCAGTTTATAATTGATAAATCTGGTGTTATATCTGATGTAAAAATTAGAGCTCCACATAAAAGATTAGAAAAAGAAACAAATAAAGTGGTGCGTAAAATTCCAAAATTTACACCAGGAAAGCAAAATAATACTCCTGTTAAAGTAAAATATACTTTACCTATTACTTTTAATGTAGAATAAAGTTAAAAACTCAACTATTTAGGTTGAGTTTTTTATTTTTGTTAGTATGAATACAACAAAAAATTTTTTTGCGCACGAAACAGCGGTAATAGATGATAACTGTAGTATAGGTTCAGAAACCAAAATTTGGCATTTTAGCCATATCATGTCAAATTGTAAAATTGGTAATAAGTGTAATATAGGTCAAAATGTGGTAGTTTCACCAAAGGTAGTCTTAGGAAACAATGTAAAGGTTCAAAACAATGTATCTATTTACACAGGTGTTATTTGCGAAAATGATGTTTTCTTAGGTCCATCGATGGTTTTTACAAATGTTATTAACCCTAGAAGTGCTATTAAAAGGCAAGATCAGTATTTAAAAACTACGGTTAAAAAAGGCGCTAGTATTGGCGCTAACGCAACTATAGTTTGTGGTAATGATATTGGTGAATATGCATTCGTTGGTGCAGGAGCTGTGGTTACAAAGCAAGTGTTACCATATGCGCTGGTTGTTGGTAATCCATCAAAGCAAATAGGTTGGGTTAGTGAATACGGGCATCGATTAGAATTTAATGATAATGGAGATGCGCTATGTATAGAAAGTAAACAACAATATAAATTAAAAAATAATAAAGTAATAAGAGTGTAACTTAAATGTAAATTAAAGGTTAATTTTTATTAAAAAGTATTTGTTTAAAAGAAACAAGTTATCTATATTTGATTAGTGGCTTTAAAACCACTACTTTTTCTTTTTCATAGCAATTTTTCCCACTCAATTTATTGAGTGGGTTTTTTTATGTATAATTCCCAGTACAAAAAACTGTATACAACTATATATTCTAAAGCAACAAACCAAAGGTTTTCTTTCCAAGGTTGATTTGCGTATGCTTGATAACTAAAAATAATTACGATACTCCAAATTACAGGGAATCGATATTTTGTAAATAGTGATAAAATTAAAAGTGTAGCAATATACCAAGGATGCATTGTTGTTGCTGTAAAATAATAAAAAGACAAGCCAAATAACATGGCTGTTAGTAATTGTGTAAACGTTTTATTATTTCTGATAAAAGTGATACTAATTAAAAATAAAATGGTTAAAATCGGCATTATTTTACCGATTACGGCAATTTCATTATAACCTCTAAATAGATACCCAATCTCTCTAGCTATATAGTACAAACTAGCATTAAATTCGAAATTCCTAAACCATAACCCTACAGAATTAGAATAGTTAGTAATTAATTCTGAGGTGTAAAAAGGAAGAAACAATAAAAGTGTAACTGTTATAACTACCAGATAAAAACAAATTAGTTTTAGTAATTCTTTTGGACGAAATTTAAAGCCAATCCATCTAATAATTTTTTTGTTATTTGTGTGTAAAGGGCTTATAAACCACTGTAAAAACAATGGTAAGAACAGTAAAGGAACTAATTTTACAGAAACCGAACAAGCTAGCAGTATTGCAGCCCAAATCCATTTTCGTTGTTGTAATTTGTATAAACTCCACACTAAAAAGAACAACATTACAGGTTCAAAATGCAAGTTGCCCGTCATCTCAATAATTATAAACGGATTTAAAATGTATAAAAAAATGTTATGAATTGGTAATTTTAGTTTTTCTAATAGTTTTTTTCCGAAGTAAAGTATTCCTACATCAGCCAAAATTATAATAACACGCATTATAACTACACTGCCTAAAATGCTTTTGTTAGCGAAAATAGCCGCAATTAAAAAACATAATTGATTTATGGGTGGATAATTGGTGAAATGACTTCCGTTCATTGTGCCCATTCCTTTGTATAAATCAACAGCTTGGTTTATAGGATATGTTTGTTGTTCTATAAATGTTTTGGGTAATGATAAATACGGATTTAATCCTTCTAAAATCATTCTTCCATCCCAAATAAATCTATAAAAATCTTGTGATAAATTTGGAGTAGCAACAAGAAAGATCAATCGAAATAAAATTGAAATACTGGCTAAAAGTATAAAGTTGTTTTTATTTTTTTTCCATAAAAAGTAGGTGATCAAAAATAAAGAAAACCACAAAAAAAGTAACTTCGAAAATTCAGTTCTTTCTAAAAAATAAGCAAATAAAAAATAAAGGATACCACTAATAAAAGTTAGTAGTAGCGAGCTATATTTTTTCCAGAAAAGCATTAGGCTTTAGAAAAAAGTGATTTAAAAAAAACGTATCCAAATCCGATAGTTAACATCAAATGAAAAGGAAATAAACCGAAATCACCATCTTGGTTACCAACAACAAAAGCACTATACATACCAAAGATAAAATACAATGTTAATAATCCCTCAATAATTACGTTTAAAGAAACTTTTGTTCTTACGTATTTATTGTTTTTCCAACCGTCTTTAAGTGTTTTTATATTAAATTTTGGTGTACGAACAAATTCACTTTTCTTACCAAAATGACCTTCTAAAACAGCAATGGTATTGTGTAAAGAAAAGCCCATTACAATGGTAAAAAATGTAAAGAAAGCACCAATGTATTTTATAAAATTTTTAAATCCGCCTCCGTTATTTTTTTTATACATAAACCAATAACAGATAAAAAATATGATAGAACTTAAAACGAAAAAACTCATCACGTAAAAGAAAGGTCTTAAATGAGTATATTCATTTTTAATGTATAACATCGGAATACTTAAAACAGCAACTAAAAAAATACAGGTAAACATAGAGCTGTTTAATAAGTGTAAAAGTCCGTGAATTTTAGTTTTTGCAGAAACGTTTTTATTTAAAATAATGCGTTTTCCCATTTTCTGAAAATTCTCTGCGCCACCCTTATTCCAACGAAATTGTTGGGTTCTTGCTGCACTAATAACAACAGGAAGTTCTGCAGGAGTTTCAACATGTTCTAAATATTTAAACTTCCAGTTTTTAAGCTGTGCTCTATAACTCAAGTCAATATCTTCGGTTAAGGTATCTCCTTCCCAGTTTCCGGCATCTAAAATACATTCTTTACGCCATGCACCAGCTGTTCCGTTAAAGTTAATAAAATGACCTTTACTATTTCTACCAACTTGTTCTAAAGAAAAATGAGCATCTAAGGCAAATGCTTGGATTTTAGTTAATGTTGAATAATTTCTATTGATATGCCCCCAGCGAGTTTGTACTACGCCAATTTCAGGGTTTTTAAAATACGGAATTGTTTGTTCTAACCAATTTTCTTGTGGTAAAAAATCAGCATCAAAAATAACAATGAATTCTCCTTTGGCAACTTCCAAACCTTCTTTTAAAGCTCCTGCTTTAAATCCTTGGCGATTTTCTCTTCGGATGTGTACAATGTCTAATCCGGTTTCTTGAAGTTGAGCAATATGCTTAGCAGTAGAAATTACTGATTCATCTGTAGAATCATCTAAAACCTGAATTTCTAATTTTTCATTCGGATATTTAATTTTTGCAATGTTAGTTAACAAACGTTCCATTACATATAACTCGTTAAATACAGGCAATTGAATGGTTACAAAAGGAACTTCTGAGGATTTAGAGAAATCGAACTTAGGAGAGTTATCTTCTTTTTTTTGAGCCTTTAAGTAATTAAACAATAAGTTTAATTGCGCCAAAGCATACATAAAAATTAAAATTAACGAAATAGCATAAATCACTATTATAATATACTCTACAACCATTATTTAAAACTGTATTTAAATATCCAACTTAATATTTTAACGCCCGCTAATATACTACCTTTTACAGTACCTGAAACTTTAGATACACCTATTCTATTTCTGTATTTCATAGGAATTTCTGTATATGTGAATTGCTGTTTCAATGCTTTTAATTGCATTTCTACCGTCCAACCATAAGTTTTATCCTCCATATTTAAGTCCAGTAGTTTGTTGTATTTAATAGCTCTAAACGGACCGAGATCTGTGAATTTTGCTCCAAAAAATAAAGACATTAATGAAGTAGCTAGCCAGTTACCAAATATTTGTTGTGGAGTCATAGAGCCATTTTCTCTTAGTTCTTTTACACGGGCACCAATTACAAAATCGATGTTGTCGTTTATAATAGGATGAACAAGTTCCATTAATTGCTCAGGATAATCAGAATAATCACCATCTAAAAAAACAATAATATCGGGTTTGTTTTTTTGTTCAGCAATATAATTCATTCCCTTTAAGCAAGCATAGCCATAGCCTTTTCGGTTTTCTTTTAAAACTGTAGCTCCTGCGTTTTTGGCATTTAGCTCTGTTGCGTCTGTAGAGTTGTTGCTGATAACAATTATTTCATCTATAATTGATGGAATATCGTTAATGACATTTGCTATTGAATCTTGCTCGTTGTAAGCAGGGATAATAACTTTAATTAATTGATTCATTAAAATTTTATATTTGGATTATCCTTCTTAAATATTACATAAGAAGTCCATTCTCCAGTTTTTTCATTTTCAGAGTAACGTTCTGCTTTTTCAAGAGAGTTGTTTTTGTAAACTAAAGCATAACCTTCTTTGACTCCGTTTTTGTACTGAATTTTTTTCTTTCCTTTATCGGTATAAAAGATCCACCAATTGTTAGCGTTATCATTTGTAAAAGCGCCTTCTTTTAATAACATCTCATTTTCGTTGTAAAAGTACCAATATCCGGTTTTTTTATCGTGATTATAATGTCCTTTTTTTGAAATATTACCATTTGGGTGATAAAAAGTCCAAAAATCTACCTTTTGATTGTTTAACATCCAGCCTTGTGATTGTAAATTTTCTTGCGCATCAAAAATTCGAACAAATTCTTTCTCTTCTTGTGTTAAGGTTATAACTAAAAAAAGGGATAAGGCATATTTAAGAATCATAAAATGTAGTTTTTATATGTTGCTTTGTATTGATTTAAAATTAGATAGTCGAATAGCTAACCGTTAATTAACAAATTACTTTATTTTTTTAATTGAGTAACTTATTCTAGTACCTATTATATGTACGTAATTTTTTAAATTAAAGTTTTTTAAAAAAAAGAAAACCAACATTACTTTTTTTCCGTATGTATTTATGTCACTAACACATAAAACAATATAATTATGACAATTAAAAAAAACAATAGAGTTATAACACTTGCAGCAGTATGCATGTTGTTAACCACTTTTTGTATGGCTCAGAGCCCAGTAAGTGGATTTATGAAGAAAAAAGGAGAAGGCGCATTAGTCTTATCTTATTCTCACGAGTCTTATGATAAAGTATTTTTAGTGCCTAATGAGGCCGATGGAGTACCAGTATTTAATGATGTAACAACAACAAGTATTTCTTTTTATGGAGAAATAGGTGTTACAGATAAATTTAATATTGTTTTAAACGTACCTTATATTAAATCAGAAGGTAATGCAAGTAGTGCAGAATTAGCAAACAATGGCTTTGAAAATGAAAGAAAAGGATTGCAAGATTTAAAAATCTATGCAAAGTATAAATTTCATACTATCGATTTCGAAAAAAGTTCATTAGACTTTATTGGGTCAGTAGGTGTAGAAACTCCTTTAGGTGATTACAGTGCAAATGAAGGTTTACAATCTATTATTGCTATAGGTAATGAGTCTTTTAGATTTACTGCTTTAGGAATTGCAACTTTTAAAATGAATTCAGGGATTTTTGTAACAGGTCAGGCTGGTTATAGTTTTAGAGCTAGTAATGTGCCAAACGCTTTAATAACTGAATTAAAGTTAGGATACGCGGCATCAAAATTTTATGTAGATGCATTTGTTGCTAATCAATTATCAGATAAAGAAGGTGTAGATATTTTAGGTGAAGGTTTTGTAGGTTTTTTCCCTGCAACACGTGTAAATTACACAAGAGTAGGTGTTAATGGTTATGCTCCTTTATACGGAGGTGTAGGTTTAACAGCAGGAGTTAATAGCTACCTTACTGGTAGAAACATTGGAAAATCTACTGGTTTTTATGGTGGATTAGTTTACTCATTTTAATAAATAAAAGAAATACAATTATGAAAAATTTATCTATTTTTAAATATATGCTAGTGTCAGCAATTGCCATTGGTACATTAAGTTCATGTGAATCATCATCTAGTTATGAGGATATTACACCATCAATTGCTAATATAGCAGTAACAAACCCAGCTTTTAGTACTTTAGAATCTGCCGCTGTAGCAGGAGGTGTCGCAGGAGTGTTAAGTAATTCTAATCCTAATGATCCTTCTGGAGATTATACGGTTTTTGCGCCAACGAACGATGCTTTCGCTAGATTGGGTTTAAATAGTGAAACTTTAGGAGCTCTTCAAAAATCATTTTTAACAAATACATTATTATACCACGTTTCTAACGGAAACTTATTAGGGGCTGATATTTCAGAAGATGTTTCATCAACATCAGCTCTTGGTATTGATAGACGTTTTGTTTCTCGTGATGGAGATACCTATATTAATGGTTCTAAAATATTAGCAACCGATATCTCAGCAAGTAATGGTACTGTTCATGTAATTGATAAAGTTATGATTGCTTCTGGTGCAGATATTGTACAAACAGCTTTAGCGCTTCAAAGTGCTCAGGTTTTTACAGCTCCAGAATTAACTTACTTAGTAGAGGCTGTAGTTTATACGGATTTAGTTGGTGCACTTTCAGCTTCGCCAGGTAGCCCTTCATTTACAGTATTTGCTCCTACAGATCAGGCTTTTGTTGATTTAGGTGCTGCATTAGGATTAACTTTTACAAAACCATCTGATATTCGTCAATTACCTGTAGATGTGGTAACAGCTGTACTTTTAAACCACGTAATAGCGAATGATGGAAAATTTACTTCAGAATTAAATCAAGGAGCAGTAACTCCGCTTGGTGGAGACGCATTAACTTTAGGTGCTTTTACTGATGGTGTTCTTACAGTTACTGGAGCAGGAAATGGTGCTGATGCAGCAAATATGGTTATTCCAGATGTGCAAACTACAAACGGAATCGTTCACGTAATAGACAGAGTATTATTACCGAATTTATAAAAATTAGTGTTAGTTAATTTGATATTTAAAGTCACAGATTTATTTCTGTGGCTTTATTTATTTATATGACAATAGATATTACTAAAATTGATGTTTTATTATCTGCCTGAAAGCGTAAAACATTTATAAAAGTATCAATATAAGCGCAGAAGAAAAGGTAATTTAAAAAATCAATAACTTTAATAAGGTAAAAATTAGATAACATAAGTATCCCGAATTACAAACAACATATAATATAGGTTTTGTTTACTGATGTAATAGTTGATTTTAAACGCTTATATTTTTATAAAATCATATATAACTTCGTGTTAAATATAAGAGCTTATCAGGTTGTTAAATTCTTAATTTAAAAACTGTTTTAGAGACGTTTTTATCATTTTAGATGAAAATAGATGCCTAATTTGATAAGTAAATGATTACTCTTTATTCTTTTAAAAAAGGTTGTTTATTAAAATATTCTATTATAGTTTGTTGCAGAAAATTAATCTATAAGACATTTTTTAGCCCTTATGAGAATTCTCATAAGGGCTAAAAAATGTCTTATATTATGTTCAACGAAAGTGTCGAATATTTTTATTATTTGATTAAAACGGAGTATTATTTCTTGTTAACTAACTCCATTAAATCAACATCGTTACCTAATAATACATCCGTAGGGTTTATTCTTCCTTCTTCTGGTCCGTTTTCTAATTTTAAAACTCCTCTAGGACAAACAGCAGAACAAATACCACAACCAACACAGCTAGATCGTACAATGTTTTCTCCTTTTTGAGCATAAGCTCTTACGTCAATTCCTTGTTCGCAATACGTAGAACAGTTTCCACAAGAAATACATTGACCACCGTTAGTTGTAATTCTAAAACGAGATTTAAAACGTTGGATAAAACCTAAATACGCTGCTAACGGGCATCCAAAACGACACCAAACTCTATTACCAAAAATCGGGTAAAATCCAGTTCCAATTACACCTGCAAAAATAGCACCGATAAGAAAGCCATAAATATCTTGAATTGTTTGTGTTTTAATACCTAAAACCTGGTCGGCACCATAAAAGAAAGTATATAAGGCAAAACCGGTCATTACTAAAACAAAAACAAGTACAGAGTGAATTACAATACGCTCTACTTTCCAAGAAAGTAATGTTTTACTAGAAAGTTGTCTGTAAGGATCCCCTAAAGTTTCAGCCAAACCACCACAACCACATACCCAAGAACAGTACCATCTTTTCCCGAAGAAATATACCATTACTGGTACCACTACAATAGTTAAAACAATTCCCCATACTAAAATAAATAAACCAAAACCGCCACTAGAAAGAAGTTCATCTAAGTTCCATTTAAAAAAGAAATCATAATCTAAAGGAAAGGCATTTTTAAAATCATACCAAGGTTTTTCGAAACGAACTAAAACCTCAGGAATTAAAAAAGCAAATACAATTTGAAAGAATAAAACAGAAGTAGTTCTTAAAATTTGATATTTATTATGACGGTATTTTATGTACATTCTTACTGCCATAACAGTCATAACTACACAATATAAAAAACCATATAAAAACCATTGACTTGCCGGATTATTACTAATAGATTGGCTAATAGGATCTACCAAATAAACCCAGTTTACAATAAAATCAGGATAAAAATAAAGTAGCACATAAAAAGTAACCAAAAAGACAAAAGCAAACCAACCTATCCAACCACGATTGGTAGCTGCATTTAAAAATATTCCATTGTTTTTTATTCCTGGCTTTCCTAGTATAATAACATCAGGAACTATAAATAACAAAGCTCCAAGAATACCCAAGCCAAAAGTTAAAAACCATGCTAAACCTGTGTTTTCAACAGCAAACCCTTTTCCTGATTTTTTAGCAAGTGTAAAACTTAAACTATGCAGTTTTCCGGAGATTTTATATTGAAATTGGGCCCCTTTTTTGTCCCAATTCTTTTCAGCGTCGTATTTTGCTATAAGGGCATCATAATAATTATTAGAGTTTTCATAAGCTTGTATAACACGACTCGAAAACTGAAAGATATTTAAATCTTCTGAGGTTACAACAGCCTTTGTTAATTCGTCAGCTATAACGGTACTTTTATAATTTTGTTCTTTTAAAAAAGTATCTAATTCTCCTTTTGTTAAACTGAAAGAACCTGTGAAAATAGTTCCTATAAAGATGGCTAATCCTACTAAAAAAATGATTAAACCTGATTGTTTTACTATTTTCATATTTTTATGCTTTACTAAAAATTCGTTTCCAACTTTTCTTTTTCAGCTGAATATTAGTGTTGTTTTCTTTGTTGAATTTGGCAATTATTGCTGGCTCGTGTAGTTTGTAAAATTCAGGATCGAAATTGGCATCAGATAAATGCTCTAATACATATTCTATAGATCGTTTTTCGTTTAATATTTTATCAAAAAACTCGTGACGCATTCTAATTCCGAAGTTATTTATGCCAATAAACCTGTGTGTATTTTTATCATAATTTATATGAATACATTTTTTACCATCTTCATGTTCCCAATAAAAGCGGGCTTCATTTTCTTTTGGTTGCGCCCAAACCCAACCGTAGGTTTGGTATTCTATATCTATAAATTTAGCAGAGTTAAACCAATGGCCCGGTTTGTAAGCCATTTTATTTCCGCAAATAGTTTGGGCCACTGTTTCGCCCATCATTCTTCCAGTATACCAAACGGCTTCTATTACTCTTCGTTGGCCAATAGCTAAATGTTGTTCTGCACAATCACCTATCGCATATATATCTTTAATATTGGTTTCTAAAAAGCGATTTACTTTTACGCCTCTATCAATTTCTATTTCAGAAGATTTTAAAAAATCAACGTTAGGAGAAACCCCTGCGGTTAAACCAACAACATTACACTCAATTTCTTCATTAGTTTCTGCAATTATAATCGATTTTACTTGTCCGTTTTCATCAGATTTAATTTCTTTTAAGTTAGTACCTAAACGCAAATCTATATGATTGTCTAAAATTTCTTTATTAATCATTTCTGATTCTTCGGAAGGTAAAACACCGTTCCAAAAACTCTTTTCACGAACTAAAAACGTTACAGGTATGTTTCTACTATGTAACATTTCGGCAAGCTCAATACCAATTAATCCACCACCAACAATTACAGCTCTTTTGCATGCTTTATTATTGGGGGCATATTTTTCAAGTTTTTCTAAATCTTGTTTGTGATACATTCCCATAACACCATCTAAATCTTGGCCAGGCCAACCAAATTTATTAGGTTTAGAACCGGTTGCTATAATTAATTTGTCATAAGAAAGTTTTTCACCGTCTTTAAATTCAAGTTCTTTATTAGCAGAATTTATTTCTGTAACAAATCCTCTTTTAAGGTCAATGTTGTTTTTTTTCCAAAACCAAGACTCGTAAGGTTGTGTATGTTCAAACTTCATGTGCCCCATGTATACATACATTAAAGCAGTTCGAGAAAAAAAGTAATCTGTTTCCGCAGAAACAATGGTAATTTTTTTATCTGATAATTTTCTAATGTGCCTTGCAGCTGTAACACCAGAAATTCCATTACCAATAATAACAACGTGTTCCATAAAAGTTGATTTGCAGTTTGGTCGAGGTTAAAGTTAATAACTTAATAGGTTGAATTAATTTAGAATGAGTTTAAATACGGTAAGAATTCTAATATGTGGTTTTAAAAAAACTAATAATTGGCCTCTAAAGATGTTAATTGTTTAAAAAAACACTAATTTAGGAGTTATGAAAGTAGTTAAATTTTTTATAATATGTCTTTTATGCTTGTCTTGTAAAAGTCAAATAAAAAAAATAAACGGACTTAGTTTTGTGGCTTCTCCAGATAAAATCACCAATGAACATGTTACTCCTGTTTTAAACGTTTCAGCTAATTACGTGGCTTTAATGCCTTTTGGATTTATTAAAGATTTGTCATCTCCAAAAATAATTCATAATACCAATAGACAGTGGTTTGGCGAAACTGAAAAAGGAATCCTGCAATATGGAAAAGAATTTGAGAAAAACAATGTAAAATTGATGATAAAACCGCAAATATGGGTTTGGAAGGGTGAGTTTACAGGGAATATAAAAATGGAATCAGAAGAAAATTGGAAGATTTTAGAAGATTCGTATTCAGAATTTATTTTAACATATGCAAAAACAGCGCAGAATTTAAAAGCTGATATTTTTTGTATCGGAACAGAATTAGAGCGTTTTGTTCAAAACAGACCTGCTTTTTGGTTGCAATTAATTAAAAATATTAGAGCTGTTTATAGCGGTAAACTTACCTATGCTGCAAATTGGGATGAATATAAAAGAGTTTCTTTTTGGGCGCAATTAGATTATATTGGTATTGATGCTTATTTTCCGTTAAGTGATAAAAAATCTGCAACTACACAAGATTTTGAAAAGGGTTGGCAAGTACATAAAAAAGAAATTATAAGTGTTAGAGAACAGGTTAACAAGCCTGTTTTATTTACAGAATATGGCTACAGAAGTGTTGATTATAACGGAATAAAACCGTGGGAATCTAACAGAGTAGTAGAGAAAGTAAATTTAGAAGCGCAAAGAAATGCAACAGAAGCTATTTATAATCAATTTTGGAAAGAAGAATGGTTTGCTGGCGGATTTGTGTGGAAATGGTTTCATAAACACAATGAAGTTGGAGGAGAAGATAATAATAGGTTTACACCTCAAAATAAACCAGCAGAAAGGTTGTTAAAAGAATTATATGCTCAATAAATTACAACTAAACGAATTACTTTTTACTTAAAGGGTATATTTCTTGCCCAATAAAACTTTTAGGAAAATACTCATCTCCATCAAAACCAATTTCAATATCTCTACCAGAATGAGGAATGTAGTTTGTTTTAAAAATATAATCCCAAATGCTTAATGTAATCCCGAAGTTTACACCTTTACTTCTTTCTTTGGGAAGTTCTTTAGCATGGTGCCAAATATGCATTTTCGGATTGTTTAGAATATATTTTAAAAAACCATAATCCCAATTAATGTTAGCATGATTTAAATGGCCAATAGTAATGTTGAAAAAATGAACCAAGGCAACATCTTGTGCCGTGAATCCACCCATTATAGCCAACGGAATATATTTCATTGAATTATAAACAACGGGCTCCATCCAGTGATATCTTAGATGCGCAGCAAATCCCATTTCTTTTACAGAATGATGTACCTTATGAAAGTTCCATAAAAACTCATACTTGTGTAATAGTGTATGTGTAAACCATTGTACAAAATCAATAATAATAAAAAAGGTGAAAATTCTAAGCCAAAAAGGAAATTCGTTGACGTTAAAAAGTTGAAAACTTGTTATAGATAAGTCAAAAAACCCTAAGAAGTCGTTAAAAATTTGTGCGGCTGAATTAGATAAAGCAATTAAAACAATTAGGTTTAATAAGAAAAAATTGAAGAACATATAGAATACATCTTGCCAAAAATCTTTTCTAAATATTGCTTGATTTTTACGCCAAGGAAAAACCATTTCAAGGATCCAAACAACCAAGGAGATTGTAATTAATCCGTAAAAGTAATTTTCCCAATTCAATTCCATAAATACAGATTGTTTGAGGTAATTCCAATAATCGGAATAAGAATTTTTTATGATTTTGAGGTATTTATCCATCAAATATAAAATAAGATTGTTTTAAAATATATGAAATAAAAGTAATGATTTTTACGCTATTGTTTCTAATACTTTAAAAATAATCGCACTCATAAATGCAGCAATAGGTAAAGTAAGTACCCAAGATAAAATAATTTTCCCGATTACTTTATAATTTGCTTTTTTGGTAACTGTACCAATACCAAATAAAGAACCTACAGAGACATGTGTTGTTGAAACAGGTAAGCCATGAACACTGGCGGTAGTTACCAGTAAACCGGTAATCATATTTGCTGTAAGACCTTGACTAGGATTCATTTTTGTGATTTTTTTACTCATTGTTTCTCCTACTTTCTTTGCATTTAATAAACCCCCTAGTGCCATTATAATGGCAACAGAGATCATACTCCATTTAATATCAATAGTATTAATGATTATTAGTAAACCAACAATTTTAGGCGTGTCATTTAATCCTCTAGCAAAACTTACAACACCAGAACTTAAATAGTGTAAAGAATCTAAAAGTTTAGAAAAGTTAATCGTGAATAAGGTTGGATTTTCTTTATTTAAAGAGGGTGCTTTTTTTCGTAAAAACTTAAATAATAGATAAGCAAGTAAACTTAAAATTGCAGCTATAAGCGGACTTACAATTAAAGGCATTAGAAAAGTACTACCAAGTTTGTTGAAATTGAATTCAGTACCAACAGCCATTACGCCGGCACCAAATAAACCGCCAACCAAACTGTGAGTAGTAGAAATTGGCATACCAATTTTGGTTGCTGAAAAAACAGTTAAAGCAGCCCCTAGGGCAATTGAAATTGCAAAAATAGGTGTTTGTATTAACTCGTTAGGAACTAAACCTTTTCCTGAGAAGTTTTTAACGAGTTCTTCTGCTAAAAAAATAGCAGCAATAGAACCTGAAAAAGTAGTAATTGTAGCCCAATTAATTGCTTTCTTGTAATTCGTAGTTCCGGAGCCAAATAAGGTTGCAACACCTTTAAAATTATCATTTGCACCATTACTATATGCTAAAAAACAAGCAGCAATAAACAAGAGTAGTAAAATCATTGAGTTAAATTTTTAAATACTATGGCTTAGACGTTTTACCTACTTTGTACTTACTGTTGCAAATAAAAAACCCATCAAATTTTATTTTGATGGGTTTTTTTATGTGAATAAAAGTAGTTGTTACTTTTTATTAAAATCTTTAATATACTTATCTAAAGCCATTGTCATTGAAGGCGTTTCGGGTGTTGGTGCAGCAATATCTACACGTAAACCTCTATCTTCAACAGCTTTAATAGTTGTGTTACCAAAAACAGCTATTCTTGTTTCGTTTTGTTTGAAGTCTGGAAAGTTTTCAAATAAACTATCAATCCCCGAAGGGCTAAAGAAGACTAAGATGTCATAAAAAACATCTTCTAAATCAGATAAATCACTAACTACAGTTCTATATAAATCTGCACGTTTCCAATCAACACCTAATTTATCTAACTCCTCAGGAATTAAAGGTTTTAATTTATCCGAAGAAGGTAATAAAAACTTCTCGTCTTTATGCTTTTTTATCAATTTAGTTAGTTCAGGGAAAGTTCTAGTACCAACATAAATTTTACGTTTTCTGTACACTACATATTTTTGTAAATAATAAGCAACAGCTTCTGATTGACAAAAGTATTTCATAGAGTCGGGAACAGTAAAACGCATTTCTTCAGCAATTCTGAAAAAATGATCTACAGCATTCCTGCTTGTTAAAATAATTGCAGTATAGTTGTTTAAGTCAATTTTTTGAGATCTAACTTCTTTTCCATCAATACCTTCAACGTGAATAAAAGAGCGAAAATCAATTTTCACTTTTTGTTTTTCAGCTAAGTCAAAGTAAGGAGACGTTTCCGTCTTAGGAGCAGGTTGAGAGACTAAAATAGTTTTCACTTTCATATATTTTTCTCTTTACGTAGTCGTTGTTATTTTATAAACAATTAATAGCGGTGCTATTTCAAGGGTGCAAAAGTACAAAATAAAATAAAAGAACTTACGTATAACTATTTTTTTGTTGTTTTTAATGATTAAAAAAGCCCTGAAAATAAATAAGATACCAAAAACAGTTAATAGAAACGCGCGGTTGTTAAAACTAAATAAATAGAGTATTAAAGCAGGAAACAACCATAAAGCAATACTGTTTAAATAACCTGATTTTATATGAATGAAATATTTAGCAATGGTATTGATCCCCATTATGTTAGCTAATAAAAAGTCTAAAAAGTATTTAAAAGCAAAGTAAAAAACAGTAAAAATTAGTACTACTAAATAACTTAAAAATTTATGATTGCTCGTGGTAGAAATTATTATTAAAAATAAAAATAAAGAAATTACAATTGCAGAGAAAAAGAAAAGTGTTAAAGAAAAAGGAGTGTAAAAAGAAGCGTTTTTTTCTATTTTTTTTTTAAAAAAACCAGGCGTAAAGGGCGCAAGGGCATATCCTAATAACTTATTTGGTTTAAGTGATTTCATTATTACTAATAAAATTACCGCAAATATAATTACTAAAGTAATCCAATTATTATTAGATATAAGACGTTCAATTGCTTGCAAATGTATTTTTTTAATGCTTTTAATTAACACAAAATTAGTGATAATTTAGTGTATATTTGCTTAGATTTAGATGAAAATTACATGAAATCAGACGCTTTAGTTATAATTCCTACTTATAACGAAAAAGAAAACATAGCGGCGATAATACAAGCAACCTTTAAGCAAGAAAAAGAGTTTGATATTTTAGTTGTTGATGATAACTCTCCTGATGGCACAGCCGCTATAGTAGAGCAACTGCAAAAAGAATATCCGAATAGACTTTATATTGAAAAAAGAACAGGCAAAAACGGATTAGGAACAGCATATATTCATGGGTTTAAATGGGCTATAAATAAAGGTTACGAGTTTATAATTGAAATGGATGCTGATTTTTCGCACAACCCAAACGATTTAATTAAGTTATACAATTCTTGTGCAATTCATGGTGCAGATGTTTCTGTAGGTTCTCGCTATTCTGTTGGAGTAAATGTTGTTAACTGGCCAATGAGTAGAGTTTTACTGTCTTATTTCGCATCAAAATATGTGCGATTAATTACAAGAATGCCAATTCACGATACTACAGCTGGTTTTGTTTGTTATAAAAGAAAAGTTTTAGAAACTATTAAATTAGATAAAATTAAATTTATAGGATATGCCTTTCAAATAGAAATGAAATTTAAGGCATGGAAGCATCAATTTAATATAAAAGAAGTTTCAGTTATATTTACTGATAGGATTTTAGGAGAATCGAAACTAAGTTCTGGTATTATAAAAGAAGCAGTATTCGGAGTTATAAAAATGAGATTAAAAGGTTTACCAAAATAATTATGAAATCATATTTAATTAAAAATGCAAACATCGTTAACGAAAACAAGGTTTTTAAAGGTGATGTTTTAATTGAAGGAAATTATATAAAAGAAATTTCAGTAGAAATTTCGACAACTTCAAATGTAGAAGTTATTGATGCTACAGGTAAATATTTAATTCCGGGTATGATTGATGATCAAGTGCATTTTCGAGAGCCAGGTTTAACTCATAAAGCAAATATAGCAACCGAAAGTAAGGCAGCAATTGCGGGTGGAATTACATCTTTTATAGAAATGCCCAATACGGTACCGCAAGCAACGACTCAACAATTATTAGAAGACAAATTTAAGATTGCTTCAAAAACATCTTATGCGAACTATTCGTTTATGTTTGGTGGAACAAACGATAATTTAGATGAGTTGTTAAAAACAAACCCTAGAAATGTAGCTGGAATTAAGTTGTTCTTAGGTTCATCAACAGGAAATATGTTAGTTGATAATGAAGAAGTTTTAGAGAAAATATTCTCATCAACAGATATGTTAATTTCTGTACATTGTGAAGACGAAGCAACGATTAGAAAAAATACGAAAGAATATAAAGCTAAATATGGCGATGATATTCCGTTAAAATACCACCCAGTTATTAGAAGTGAAGAGGCTTGTTACTTATCTTCTTCAAGAGCTATTGAATTGGCTAAGAAAACTGGGGCAAGGTTGCATGTTTTTCATTTATCAACAGAAAAAGAAACGCATTTATTTAGAAATGATATTCCGTTAGAAGAAAAGAAAATTACTGCCGAGGTTTGTATACACCATTTATGGTTTACAGATAAGGATTACGACAAAAAAGGGACGCATATTAAGTGGAACCCTGCTGTTAAATCTCAAAAAGATAAAGATGGTTTATGGAAAGCGTTATTAGATGATCGAATTGATGTAATTGCTACCGATCATGCACCTCATACTTTACAAGAAAAAGATAATGTGTATATGAAAGCACCAAGTGGTGGTCCATTAGTGCAACACGCGATTCCTGCCGTTTTAGAAAAAGTAAAAGAAGGAGTTTTATCAATTGAAAAAGCAGTTGAAAAAATGTGTCATAATCCTGCAAAATTATTTAAAGTAGAAAATCGCGGATTTATTAAAGAGGGATATTTTGCTGATTTAGTATTGATAGATACGAATGATAATTGGACGGTTACCAAAGAAAATATATTATATAAATGCGGATGGTCTCCTTTTGAAGGCGTTGAGTTTTCACATAAAATAACACATACTTTTGTAAACGGAAACTTAATGTTTGTAAACGGTGTTTTTGATGAAGAAACCAAAGGAAAACGATTAGAATTTAAAAAATAGATGAAAAAATTTTTCTACATAGCGCTCTTTACGTTATTTGTTTCATGTACAAGTAACACGTTTTATAAAGCACCTAAAGATTTAATTCCGAAAGATTCGATGGTTACTTTGTTGACAGATATGTACATAGCATCTTCTGCTAAAAATGTGAAGAATAAATTCTTGAAAAAAGAAAAAAATTATGTAGGGTTAGTGTATCGTAAATATAAAATAGATAGTACGCGTTTTAAAAGTTCTAACCTATATTACACCTCTTTATCTGAAGAGTATGCAGAGATTTTAAAAGAAGTGAAAACTAATTTAGATTCTCTAGAGAGTTTTTACAGATTTAAAAAAATCAAAAAAGATTCATTGCCTAGAAAAAAGAAAATATTAAACGAAGAGTTATCTTTAAAACTAAGTGATAAAAACCAAAAATTACAAAAACCAGTAAAGAACCCGAAAGCAGTTAAGTAATTTAAGCGTTAAATTTTTCACAGACACTATTAATTACATTGTCAATTAATTCGAATTCGAAACCTGTTTCTTTTTCTATCTTTTTTGAAGAATAAAATGATTTAGTGTGTGAAGATTTTGCTGAGTTCTTAGTCAATAAAGCTTCTTTTCTAGTAAGTAAAGTTAATAACCAATCAATTCTCCATAATATACCAGTTGTAATTTCTCCAATTTTTATATAGGGTCTTTTTTTGTGCAATCCATCAGCTATAGCAACTAAAACATCTTTAAACGACTTATTCTCTGAAACTAAAACAAAGCGTTCATTTTTAACATCAGAGTTCATTAATAAAGCCATTGTTTTTACAACATCTTTAACGCCGACGAATCCAGTAACCCCTTCAGTATAAAACTTTAACCCATTGTTTATTTTTGTAAATAACTTACCAGGTCCTTCATTCCAAAAGCCACTTCCTAATATTACTCCCGGATTTATAATAACAACATTTAATCCTTCTTGGCTACCTCGCCAAACTTCCATTTCGGCACCATATTTTGTAATAGAATAACCACTATTATTGTCTTCGTCAGACCATTCATTTTCTTCGTCAATTGGTTTTTCATTAATAGAGCTTCCAACGGCAGCAATCGAACTCACGAAACAGAATTCATCAACATTGCCATCAATAGAAAGATTAATCATATTGGCAGTACCTTCAATATTTACTTGACGCATTTGTCTATAATCTTTCGGATTAAAAGAAACCAATGCAGCACAATGATATACTTTGCTTATGTTTTTAAAAACAGGTTCTAAAGACGGTATATCAGTAATATCAGCCTTAACCCATTCTATTTTAGTAAAGAAGAGTTCAATATCATTTGTATAATAAGAAAATATTTTTTTGACGTGTTCTTTCTTTTTTTCCGTTCTATAAATAGCACGTATTGTATCATTTTCTTGCGTTAAATGATATAATAAATGTGATCCTACCAATCCTGTTCCTCCTGTAACTAAAATCATATAACGAAAATAGAATTTTTTGAACGATAAATGTATCTTTGTCTCTTTAAAACTCATAAAAATGACCAAAAATTTAGTAGAAGAATTACGTTGGCGTGGAATGATTCACGACATGATGCCAGGGACAGAAGAGCAATTGCAAAAAGAAATGACGGCGGCATATATTGGTTTTGATCCAACCTCTGATTCATTACACATTGGTAGTTTAGTACCTATTATATTACTTGTACATCTTGAAAAAGCAGGGCATAAACCAGTTGCTTTAGTAGGAGGAGCTACAGGAATGATTGGTGATCCGTCAGGAAAATCAGACGAGCGTAATTTATTAAATGAAGAGGCGTTAGCTAAAAATGTAGACGGAATTAAAAGAACTTTAGCGCGTTTTTTAAATTTTGAGAGCGATAAAACAAATGCTCCTTTGTTGGTAAATAATTACGATTGGATGAAAGATTTTTCATTCATAGAATTTGCAAGAGACGTTGGTAAACGTATTACGGTAAATTATATGATGGCTAAAGACTCTGTAAAGAAACGTATTTCTGGAGATTCTAATAGCGGAATGAGTTTTACAGAATTTACATACCAATTAATTCAAGGATACGATTTTTACCATTTGTATAAAAATCACAACTGTTTATTACAAATGGGTGGTTCAGATCAATGGGGTAACATAACTACAGGTACAGAGTTAGTGCGTAGAATGAATGTAGGCGAAGAAGCAAAGGCGTATGCAATGACTTGTCCGTTAATTACAAAAGCAGACGGATCGAAGTTTGGAAAATCAGAAGGAGGAAATATATGGTTAGATGCAGCTAAAACATCAGTATATAAATTCTACCAATTTTGGTTAAATACTTCGGATGAAGATGCAGAAAAATATATTAAAATATTTACATTTTTAGATGAAGTAAGTGTTAAGGAATTAATAGCAACTCATAAAGAAGCTCCTCACGAAAGAGCACTTCAAAGAAAATTAGCAGAAGAGGTTACAACATTCGTTCACTCTAAAGACGAGTTAGAAAAAGCAATTGCAGCATCTAATATTTTATTCGGAAAATCTACCTCAGAAGATTTAAAAGGTTTAGATGAGCAAACATTTTTAGACGTTTTTGATGGTGTGCCGCAAGCGGAAGTTTCTAAAAAAGATATCTCAGAAGGTCTATCAATGATTGATGCATTGTCAGGAAAAACTAGCTTTTTAAAATCTAACGGAGATGCAAAAAGAGCGTTAAAAGAAAATGCTGTTTCGGTAAATAAAGAGAAAGTAAAAGAAGATTTTACAATTACAGTAAAAGATTTAATAGCTGATAAATACGTGTTATTACAACGCGGAAAAAAGAGTTATTTCTTATTAAAAGTAGCGTAATTAAGAAGCTATTTTAATATTAAAAGTTAAAGGGCATCGCTTACAGTTGATGCCTTTTTTTTGGTATTTATTACAACACTTATTTTTTGGTTTTATACAATTTGATGTGCAAACAGAAGAGCATACAGCTTCTTGTTGCATCGAAACAACAGGAATCGCCTTTTTATTTTCAATATAAAATATGATCATAACTTGTGTAATTCGATGCAAATATAATACTTTATTTAGAATAAATTAAAATAATATTTAATGTGATTTTTTTCTTTAAAAAAGATAGTTAAGCTATCTTTGTCTCATCTATTTTAAGAATAAGTTTTGCTGCAAAAAATAAGCGTTTATTTTTTTATTCTACTTTACATGGTTGCTATGCTTAGGCCAATTGCACCGTTTGTTGAGTATGCCGTAAATTATGATTATATATCAAAAGTATTATGTATTAATAAAGACAAACCAGCGCTTCAATGTAATGGTAAATGTCAATTAATGCAAAAGATAGAACAGCAACAAGAAGATGATTTTAAATCATTAAGTATTGTTATAAAAGATTATCCAATTGGTTTTGTAGAGTTACTTTCTGTAAACGCAAAAAACAGCTATAATAAATATGTAAAAAAAACATATTTTTATACAAAAAATTATTCTTTCCTATTTTCAATAGCTATTTTTCATCCACCAAATTTTTAAATTTTACATACAGATAATTAAGAATACAGTTTAAAACTAAACTGTATAAAACAATAGTGTAAAATTTTAAAAAAAATAAACTGATGAAATTATCAAAAATCATCTTTATAGGAATTTTTATGTTCTTATTTCAAGTAGTAAACGCGCAAAAAATAACATCACAAAATAACGAGTGGAAATCTAGTAGACCAGATGGGCATGCCCCAATTAGTGTAATGGGAGATCATTATCATAAGAAAGGAGATTTAATGTTTTCTTACCGATACATGAATATGTACATGAAAGGATTAGAGCAAAATGGTACTACTATTACTAATGATGCAGCTCATGATGCTGGTTATATGGTAACACCTTTAAGTATGCCAATGAACATGCATATGTTAGGTATTATGTATGCGCCAACGGATAAAATAACTTTAATGGCCATGGCAAACTATATTACTAATGATATGGATTTACAGATGAGAATGATGGGGATGAAAACTAAATTTTCAACAGCATCATCTGGTTTTGGAGATGTAAAATTAGGAGTCTTATATAAATTCATTAACAAGAACCGTCAATCTTTACATGGTTTGGTAAATTTTTCTATTCCAACAGGAAATTTAGAAGCTACAGATCAAACACCAATGTCTTCTCCAAATGAAATAATATTGCCTTATCCAATGCAAGTTGGTAGCGGAACTTATGATATGGATTTAGGTTTGACATATTTAGGTCAAACTAATCATGTTTCTTGGGGTTCTCAATTAAAAGCTACGTATCGTTTTGGCAGCAATGAATACGATTATTCTTTAGGAAACCGTTACAGTTTAAATTCTTGGTTTGCAGTAAAAACAACCGATTGGCTTAGTATTTCGGTACGAATGGAAATCTTATCTGTAGCTAAAACAAATGGTGAAAATCCAAATTTAACACCTATGATGGTTACTACAGCAAATACTGAAAATTCAGGGGGTAATTATATAAATACTGGATTAGGTTTTAATATTTATGCTTTTAAAGGATCTTTAAGAAATGTTCGTTTTGGTGCTGAATATGCATTGCCAATTTATCAAGATTTAAACGGAATTCAGTTAGAGCAAAAACAAACAATCACTTTAGGTTTACAGTATTCAATGTAATTTTAGATACTGTAACTACGAATACCTTTGGTATTTTAGAATTTATGTACTATTATTAATAGTAACTTTATGTAAGGATTTGTAGTTTTGATGACTAATAAAAGATAAACTAACTTAAAATTAAGTAAAAAATGAAAAAAAGAATTTTAGTATTAGCAATGTTAATGGTCGCTGTATTATTCTCTACAGAAGCAATGGCGCAAGAATTTAAAGGGTTAGATAAAAGCCCTATGGATGCTGCATCATACCCAAGTAGCTATAGAGTATCAGATAAATTAGTGAAAATAACATATAGTCGTCCACAATTAAAAGGAAGAAATGTGGCTAAGTTAGCTCCTGCAGGAAAAGTGTGGAGAACAGGTGCAAATGAAGCGCCAGAAATTACGTTTTATAAAGATGTAAAATTTGGAGGAAAAGATGTAAAAGCAGGAACTTATACATTATTTACAATGCCAGGAGATAAAGAATGGACAGTTATTTTAAGCACAGCTAAAAATGTATGGGGTTCTTACTTTTATAACGAAGGTGAAGATGTGGTTCGCGTAATGGCATCAAAATCTAAATCAGAAAAATCGATTGAAGCTTTTTCAATTGCTTTTGATGGTAAAGATAATGACGCTACAATGTTTATAGGTTGGGGAGACATAATTGTGTCTGTACCAGTTAAAGGATAATTCTTTTAAAAATTAATATTTTTGTGTAATCTATTGAAATTCATTAAGTTTATAATTAAGTTTAAATATAAATTCTATGAAAAGTAAATTAAACATTTTTATTGTAGTTTTAATGGTAATCGGTTTATTGGTGAGTTGCAATGACTCTTCAGAAAATATGCCAGATGAATTATCGATTCAAGAAAAAATAGAATTCTTAGAAAGTGGCGAATGGCTCAGTGAAAATGGAGATAATGAGCCAAATGTAATGTATACGTTTTCTAAAGGGAAACGATTTAATTCCTACAAAAGTGAAGGTGTTTGGCATGAAGGAAGCACAACATCTTCTGCGAATTATATGGCTGAAGAAAATTTGTTAACCATGGATTTTTATTTTGGGAATGTTTACACTTATAATGTAGAGTTTTCATGTGATAATAATATTATTAAATTCTTTAAAGATGATGAATTAGCTGATACCTTATATAAAAGAAATTCTAATTATAAGGATTGTTTAAAATAAATAAAAATATTTCTCATAAATAGGCTTAGAAATCATATGATTTCTAAGCCTATTTTGTTTTTAATAAACTCCATTTTTATAGATAAAAAGAAATAAAAATAGTATTTAAAATAACCGTAAATTTGCAACTTCTTAAAAAGAGACAAAATGCAATATAATCATCAAGAGATAGAAAAGAAATGGCAACAATTTTGGGCAGACAACCAAACATTTAAAGCCAGTAATGAATCGGAGAAACCTAAATACTATGTCTTAGATATGTTCCCTTATCCGTCAGGAGCAGGTTTACATGTTGGGCATCCTTTAGGATATATTGCATCAGATATTTATGCACGTTACAAGCGTCATAAAGGATTTAATGTATTGCATCCACAAGGGTATGATTCTTTTGGTTTACCAGCAGAACAATATGCAATTCAAACAGGACAACATCCTGCAAAAACTACTGAAGAAAATATTACAACATATAGAAGACAGTTAGATACTATTGGTTTTTCTTTCGATTGGTCTCGTGAAGTACGTACTTCTAATCCAGAATATTATAAGTGGACACAGTGGGTTTTTATTCAGCTTTTTAACTCTTGGTACAACAAAGATTCTGATAAAGCAGAAGATGTTAAAACATTAATTTCGGTATTTAAAAAATCAGGAAATGCAACTGTAAATGCTGTTTCAGAAGAAGATATTACTATTTTTTCTGCAGATGAATGGAAAGCCTTTTCAACAACAGAACAAGAAGCAATTTTGTTACAATATCGTTTAACCTATTTGTCGGATACCGAAGTAAACTGGTGTCCTGAATTAGGAACGGTATTAGCAAACGACGAGATAATAAATGGAGTTTCAGAACGCGGTGGTCACCCTGTAGAGCGTAAGAAAATGACCCAATGGTCTATGCGAATTTCTGCATATGCACAACGTTTGTTAGACGGATTAGAAACAATTGATTGGCCGCAACCTTTAAAAGATAGCCAAACAAATTGGATTGGTCGTTCGCAAGGAGCTATGGTAACTTTTAAGGTAGATGCTTTAGAAGCTCCAGAAGCTGGCGTACGTTTATCTTATAAAGAGCTAGAGGCGTTAAAAGAAATGCGTTTAAACCTTTCGAAGGCTGAAGAAGTACTTTGGAATGAATTAAAAAATAAAAAAGGAGCTGCAAAATTCAGGAAAAAATATACCATTGGTACATTTTTAGTAGATTATGTATGCTTAGCAAAAAATATAATTGTGGAGTTTTCTGGTAAAGAAGACGAAGCAAAAAGAGATGCTTATTTTACAAGTGAAGGATTTCATGTAGTGCGTTTTACAAATGATGAGGTGTTAGAAAATGTTTTAGGTGCGGTATCTAAAATTAATAACACGATTCAGTTTGCAAAACCTATAGAAAAAACAACTGTTGAGGTAGTAGAAACAGCAATAGCAAACGATTATAAAATCGATGTTTTTACAACGAGACCTGATACTATTTACGGAGTCTCATTTATGACCCTAGCTCCAGAGCACGAATTAGTAGCTAAAATTACAAGCGAAGGGCAACAAAAAGCGGTTTACGATTATATTAAAGCAACTGCAAAACGTTCTGAAAGAGAACGAATGGCAGATGTAAAAACAATTTCAGGAGTTTTTACAGGTGCGTATGCTTTACATCCGTTTACCGGAAAACAAATACCAATTTGGATTGGAGATTACGTGTTAGCAAACTACGGTACAGGTGCTGTTATGGCGGTTCCTTGTGGAGATCAGCGTGATTATGATTTCGCAAAGAAATTCGAATTAGAGATTCCTAATGTTTTTGAGAATGTAGATATTTCTGAAGCTGCACATGCAGATAAAGAAGGAACTAAAATTGCAAATTCTGATTTCTTAAATGGTTTATCGTACAAAAAAGCGATGAAATTAGCGATTTATGAAATGGAACAAAAAGGTTTTGGTTTTGGTAAAATAAACTACCGTTTACGCGATGCAGTATTTAGCCGTCAGCGTTATTGGGGAGAACCTTTTCCGGTGTATTATAAAGACGGAATGCCACAAATGATTGATGCTAAGCACTTACCAATCGTTTTGCCAGAAGTAGAAAAGTATTTACCTACAGAAGATGGGAAACCGCCTTTAGGAAACGCTACAGAATGGGCTTGGGATTCTCGCGCAAAGAAAGTTGTATCGAATGATAAGTTAAAAAATAAAACAGTATATCCGTTAGAGCTAAATACAATGCCAGGTTGGGCAGGTAGCTCATGGTATTTTAACCGTTATATGGATGCTACTAACGACGGTGAATTTGTAAGCAAAGAAGCTGCTGATTATTGGCAACAAGTAGATTTATATATTGGTGGTTCTGAGCATGCAACAGGGCACTTACTATATGCTCGTTTTTGGCAAAAATTCTTATTTGATAAAGGAGTTGTTCCTGTTGATGAGTTTGCAAAAAAGCTAATCAACCAAGGAATGATTTTAGGAACTTCAGCACTTGTTTATGAAGCATTGTTTGACGGAAAAAAGAATAACTTATATATATCATCTGATTATTTTCAAGGAGAAAATCAAATACAAGAAATAGCCGCAGACGATAAGTTATGGACTCGTTTAGATAAAAAATTAAGAGAAGCAGGTCTTACTGAAGAAAACGAAGGTACTTTATCTTACAGACCTATTCATATTGATGTAAGCACGCTTGAAGGAGATGTAAACGTAAATATAGAGAAGTTAAAAGCTTGGAGAAGCGAATTTGAAACAGCAGAGTTTGTTTTTGGAAGAGACAAACAATTTGTGTGTCATAGAGAGGTTGAGAAAATGTCTAAATCTAAATACAATGTTGTTAATCCAGATTTAATTTGTGAAGAATTTGGTGCAGATGCATTGCGTTTATTCGAAATGTTTTTAGGGCCTTTAGAACAAACAAAACCTTGGAAAACTTCAGGTATTTCAGGCGTATATTCTTTCTTAAAGAAATTATGGAAATTATATATTGGCGAAGAAGGAGTACTTGTTACTGATGCTGAACCAACGAAAGAGGAGTTAAAAGTTTTACATAAAACAATTAAAAAAGTAGAAGAAGATATTGAGAATTTCTCATTTAACACATCGGTTTCTACCTTTATGATTGCAGTAAATGAATTAACTGCTTTAAAGTGTAATAAACGTGCAATTTTAGAGCCTTTATTAGCATTAATTTCACCGTATGCACCGCATATCGCAGAAGAGTTATGGAGTCAGTTAGGACATGAAGGTTCAATAGCAACTATTGATTTCCCTAAGTTTGAAGCTTCTCATTTAGTAGAAAGTTCTAAAACGTACCCAGTTTCTTTTAACGGAAAAATGCGTTTTACGCTAGAGTTGTCTTTAGATTTAAGTAAAGATGAAATCGAAAAAATAGTAATGGCAGATGAACGTACAATTGCACAATTAAAAGGGCAAGAGCCTAAAAAGGTAATTATTGTACCAGGAAAAATTATTAATATTGTAGGATAGTTTTTTATCAATTATATAATTAATACCCTTGTTTATTGTAAATAAATAAGGGTGTTTTTTTGGTTAAAAATCAAAAAAAAACGCAAATTTGTAATAAAAAGAATATGAAAAAATTACCTTTTAAAAGCTTCTGGCTTTTTTTATTAATTCCTTTCGGTGTTGTGTTTTTTGTGGTAATACCAGAAATTGAAAAAAACTATGAGCGATATAATAATCACCAGATTACACTTCAAAAAGATATTCATACTTTAGATTCTTTAAAGCAATCAGAAAAACTAAGCTCAAAAGGGAAACATTTACTTCAAAAATTAGAAATCACAGTGCCAATTCATACAAAGGTTTATGGTGGTGAGAAATTTATGTTCTATAAAACAGGTGGAATGCTTGTTGTTTTAGTATTTATGGGTGTTGGTATGGTTGCAACAAATTATATATCTAATAAAAAGAAAACTTCACCAAAAAATAAACAAGTAGATTTTGTTTTTGAAGATCCAACAACTGATGTAATTGGGCAAAAAATATCTTGGGGAGCTCTAGAGAATTCTGCGAGTAATTTTGCAAGCGAAGTTTTAAAAAAAACAGCACAAGGTTACAAAATAACGGCTAGCTCGTTAACCAAAGTATTTGCTTGGAGTTTTTTCTTAATGGGCTTAAATTATGTAGTAATTTCATTTTACGAATACTATCAAGTTTATGATATTCCTCTTACTTTTATGAAAGGAGGAAAGTTGTTTTTTACTTCTGGAGGACCTTTTTTATTAATAGGGTTGGTTTTATTATTTGTGTTTTCTCCTAAAGTATTTATACATGTTCGAAAAAGAAAAATTATTATTGGCGGTGAAACTTTGCAATATCAGCAAGTATATGCTTTGCAGGTATTAGAAAAGTTTTCGTCGGGAGGCAGTTCTTCAAGCGGATATTTTTCATATGAGTTAAATTTGATAACAAATAAAGGAGATCGATTCAATTTACTAAACCATGGAGATAAGATGTATATTTTAAGTGATATGATGAAAATAAGTAAAATATTAAAAGTGCCAGTTTGGAATAACGGAGTTGTATAATTACGTTTACATAAACTTTTAGTAATTTAGACCCAAAATAAAAGGGAATTTGGTTTTTTCATCTTGCAATAAACATACTTTAAAGGTTACATATTTTAATACGGTTAGTGAAATATCAAATGATGTTTGGCAACAGTTAAATTGTACACATAATTTGTATTTCCATCCGCAGTATTTAAAAGCATTGCAACAAAATAATCCGAAAATACAATTCGCTTATATTGTTTTGTTTAATGATAATGATGAAGCAATTGCTTTGGCAACAATTCAAATAGTCGATTTTTATTTAGATAGTGTTCAGAATGAAATGCAATCTGTTGTAGAATGGGTAAAGTGTTTGGGAAGAAAACTACGAGTTATAACACCAGAAAAAGTGTTTAAAGTACTTACTTGTGGAAACACTTTTGTTAGTGGCGAACATGGAATTTTTATCAGTAAAAATCAAAATAAGAAGTTAATTTTAGCTAGAATTGCTAAAGCTGTAGTGGATTTATCGAATTCGATAAATGATGTAGATGCATTTATGTTAAAAGATTTTGAAAATGAATCATTATTCATAACCAATAAACTTTATGAAGAAGGTTATAATTCATTTAATGTAGAACCTAATATGGTGTTACATTTAGAGAGTGATTGGTATAGTTTAGATGATTATTTAGCTGCTTTAAAAACAAAGTTTAGAGTAAAAGCAAGAAAAGCTCTAAAGCTTAGTGCAGTCTTACAGGTAGAGAATATTACAGCGAGTAGACTTAAAGATTTATTGCCAGAAATGACAGCTCTTTACAAAACTGTATCAGCAAAATCGAGTTTTAATTTAGGGGATTTTAATTTACAAACCTATAAATCGTTGAAAGATAATTTAGGGGATGCTTATTTTTTAAAAGCATATTGGTTAGAAGATAAGTTGGTAGGTTTTTTATCAGGTATTTTTAATCAAGAATCGTTAGATGCTCATTTTGTAGGTATAGATTATGTACACAATAGAGAGTACGCAATATATCAGCGTATGTTATATGATTATATAGCTTTAGGGATACAAAAGAAAGTAAAAACAATAAATTTCGGAAGAACAGCGAGTGAAATAAAAAGTTCGGTTGGTGCCATTCCAGAAAGTTTAACTATTTATTTGCGTCATAAGAAGACAATACCAAACCGTATTTTAAGTTTGTTTTTAAAGCGAATTCAACCATCAGAGTTCAAACAAAAACATCCGTTTAAAAATAAAAAATTAATAGCATAAGTTAATTTGTAATAATGAAAAATACTCAAGAATTATTAAACATACTAACCTTAGAAGATTTAGGTAATAATAACTTTAACGGCGTTAGTAAAGATATTGGAAGTCCGAATGTATTTGGAGGTCAAGTTTTAGCGCAATCTTTAAATGCAGCTTATAGAACTATATCAAACAATAGAATTTTACACTCGTTACATTCTTATTTTTTAGAAGCAGGAGATTTAGATTTGCCCATAACCTATAATGTACAGGTTATTCGTGACGGAGGTAGTTTTTCTACGCGTAGAGTAACGGCGCATCAAAATGATAAAAATATTTTTATTTTATCGTGTTCTTTTCATAAGGAAGAGGAAGGACATGAGCATCAAATACCTATTAAAAAGCATATAAAACAACCAGAAGAGTTATTTAGTTGGACGGATATGTTAGTTCAGTTTGGCGATTTTTTACCTAAAAAGTTAAAAGCTTTTTTAAGTGTGGAGCGACCAATAGAGTTTAAACCTGTTGAAATTGTAAATCCTCTAGAAAAAAAGGATGTACAACCGTTTGTAGATGTATGGTTTCGACTAAAAGGTGATCCTGTTGATTTATCTTTAGCGTTAAAACAGCAAATTCTTACGTATATATCTGATTACAATATTTTAACAGCCTGTTTAAATCCAAATGCGAGCGTTGCTAATTTTGGCAATACTCAAATGGCAAGTTTAGATCACTCAATGTGGTTTTACCGTGATTTTGATTTTAACGATTGGATGTTATTCTCTATAGAGAGCCCGAATACCTTTGGTGCACGTGGCTTTGCTTGTGGTAATATTTATACGAGAGAAGGTAAGTTAATAGCTTCAGTAGCACAAGAAGGATTAATGCGCCCAATGAAAAAGTAAATTAATTATTATAAATAAAAAACCCCAAGTGAATTTCACTTGGGGTTTTGTTTTGTTAAGTAATGTTACGCATTTTTACTACTTATATGAAACTCTTCATAAGTTTCTAGTAAACTCATAAGAGCCGAAACTAAATCTTGTGTTTCAATTAGTACACTAAAGTATAAAGTAGTGTTTTTAGGGCTTGTTTCGTCTGTTCTAATACGAGCAACTTGTTTTTCGATAGAAGTAGCAACATCTTTTAATAACTCTTTCTTTTCGTTAATAATAGGTGTTAAATTATCAAAACTTCTGTTTTCGAAAGTACTACTAATATCATCTAACAATTTAGAAAGTGTGTTGTCAATATGTTTTAAATCTTTTAACTGACCTTTCTTTAAATTCTTATGATTGTTATTTACGTGCTTAAAACTTGCTCTAGATATATAACTAATAGATTGTGCTACATCTTGTAAGTATCCTAAAACTAAAATATAAAATCTACTTGCTTGTACCGAAGTATCATCTAAAGATTTAATAAAGTAGAAAACGCCATCTTTTAAGCCGTCAATTTCATCATTTAACTTTCCTACGTGTTTATCTGTTTTACGTAATTTATTTAAATCATGATTAGCTAAATCGTTAACAACACTTGTGTATAATTTATTTACACGCGTTGCAACTTCTGCAATATGATCTGCACTTTCTTCAATAACTCCATTAATCGTAATTAATTCAGCTCTTTCGAAATGCATTTGTTTTTTAACTTCTTTTGATTTTTTTCTATGGATTAATGTATTTCTTCCTATTAAAAGTGCAACCACTAATAATAAAACAGGAATCATAACCATGTTAAAGCTAATTAAGTAAGCTACTACTGCAGAAGCTAAAAATGCCGTTAAGGCAGTTAAAAACCATCCACCAATAACATTAATTACACCAGCTACTCTATAAACAGCGCTTTCACGTCCCCAAGCTCTATCTGCTAAAGAGGTACCCATAGCAACCATAAACGTTACATAAGTTGTTGATAAAGGCAATTTCATAGATGTTGCAATAGATATTAAGATACCAGCAACAATTAAGTTAACGGCTGCTCTTACTAAATCGAAAGCAGGCATTTCATAGGTTTTGTCTTTTGGTAATTCAATTACAGGTTTCTGAAATTTAGCATCTACAAAAGCCAATGTTTTTGCAGGGAAAACTTTACGAATACCAACATTAATTCCCATGGCAGTTCTTACTACGATTCTAGATAAAGGATTTGGTTGAAATTTTTCATGTCCTTCACCTTGTCTAGATAAATCAATACCTGTTTTAATTACGTTCTGGGCTTTACTAGAAGTCCATAAGGTAACTACCATAATAGCACCTGCGAATAATAATAAATAAACATTTGAAGGTACCTTTTTAGCTAAAATACCCATAGAAAAAGCATCGGCAGAAACACCTGATACTTCCCATGCTTGGTAAGAATTCCATGCAGCAATTGGTACACCAACAAAATTTACTAAATCGTTACCAGAAAAGGCCATTGCTAAAGAGAATGTACCAACCCCAATAATTAATTTTAAAACATTTACTTTAAAAACACTTATTAATACTTGAGAAATTAAACTCCAAGCAACAAAACTACCTGCAATAATTAATAATGTATTTCCTTCAATTAAGTGTTTAATATCTTTATAAAAAGGAGTTCCTTTCATTCCTTTTATAATAATAAAATATGTAATTGCTGTAATAGCAAAGCCACCAAATAAAGCATTGATATAAGTAGCTCTTTTTTCGAAATTAAAAGAATAAATTAATCTAGATACAAACTGAACGAGTGCACCTACAGAGAACGCAACTACTACAGAGAGTAGTATTCCGTTTATAATTTGAATTGCTTTTTTATGATTAATATAATTCCAAATATCTGAAATTGATTGCGTATCACTAGAAGAGATCTTAATTAAAGAGATACAAACAGCAGCTCCTAATAATTCAAATACAATTGAAACTGTGGTAGAGGTTGGCATACCTAATGAGTTAAAGATATCTAATAATAAAATATCAGTAATCATTACTGCCATAAATATGAACATGATGTCTTGAAACATAAACATATTTGGATTAAAAATACCTTTACGCGCAACTTCCATCATTCCACTAGAGGTAATGGCTCCAAAGAACACACCTACACTCGCAATAATCATAATGTTTCTAACCTTAATTGCTTTAGAACCAATAGCCGAGTTTAAGAAGTTAACAGCGTCATTACTAACACCAACAACTAAATCTACAACAGCTAAAATAGCTAAGGCAACAAGCATTAAAATATATGGATCTCCCATTTTATTGTTTTTTAATTTTTTGCAAATCTACAAACACTATTCTAGTGTTCATGTTAGGTTTACGTTATTTTTTTTAAAAGTGAATATCAACTTGCAAACGATACATTAATTCATTAGTGCCACCAACTAATTCTAAGTAACTTACATCGGTTTGTACTTTTAATTTATGCCCCACAATGTATTTTGATAATCCTAAAGTGTATTGATTTTCTCTTGATTTATTTGTTATTTCTTTATCTAAGTTGATGTTTGTAAAACGGCCAGAAACTTCCCAGCTTTTACCTAATAAATAACCTGTTTGTAGGTTTAATCCGTTACCAACTTGCACAACGTCTCCTGTTAAAGTTCCATCAGAATTTTTTGCGATAGGGTCTTTAGCATCTCTATATGCGTATTCTACCATAAAAGAAAATCCTTTATATTTAAACATCGCGTCTACAAAAAGGGTGGTAATATTTGTTTGATAAAAGCCAGTATCATTTTTCATGTAAGAACCCTGATTACTTCTGTTTTTAACAGCATTATTGTTAAAATCATAACTAGTACCAATGGCTAATTTTGGTGTTTGTTCCTTTTTTAAATCACTTCCCTTATAATCACCCTTACTTGTAAAGTTACCAAAAGGTAAAAATTCTATTCGGGCTGTATATTCGTGACCTCCAAGATTTCCTGTAGTTACATTTCTTCCTTCACCTTGCGCAATTGATAAAGCTTCACGAACAATAAAATTATCAGATATATTAAAATGGTGTCTTAATTGTAAGCCCATATCTCTATCGATATTAAATCTACTATTCAATAAAGATCTATCTACCATTTGAAGGTTACCTGAAGAAATTACTCGTTCTCTGTTTCCTGGTAGTTTAGTTTGCCCTACCCATAATTCGAAGTTTTCGTGAAAATTCCATTTTATAACGGCATCTAAAATATACCTAGGAGCATTGTTTGTAAATTCTGAAGCACCACCAATATCTCTATTCGTTAAGCCTAGTTCTAATTTGTATTTTAATTTAGGAGAATACGCAAAACCGCTAAATTTTAAACGAGCTCTTCGTACTAAAAATGAAGTTTCTGGGTTAGAAAGCCCGTCACTATTAGAATCCCATTGGTGAGTACCTAAAAATTGCATTCTAGCGCTAATATTCATAGCCCAAGTACTGTCTTGTCCTACTAAGTTAAATAATCCTTTACCGAATTTAGGAGCATTTGTTTGCTGTGCGTATGTATAGGATAGCACAGACATACTTACAATTGTAAGTGCAGTTTTAAGATTCATTAGTTGTTATTTATTAGTTTTTGTCGCTGCAAATAACCAACACTAATGTTAATTTATTGTTAATAGGATGTTAAGTTAGAAAAACTGCCTCGTAAAGAGGCAGTTAGCCTAATAAAATAGTTGACAAAAACTAATAGTTATCTAATGGCTTTACTTCTCATGATAATATTTATCAAAAGTATTCATTGATGTTTATTTTAATATTAAGAACGTTTTAATAAACTGTTATATAAACTTAAATAAATAAAGACAGAGGTTTTGGTCCTTCTAAGATAGTACGAGTAATTCGCATTGTTCCATCTTCCTTTGTAACAACGTGCCATTTAATAAGAGTAATTTCATTACTTTGTATTTCAAGACCTGTAATGCAGCGAGGATGCACACAGCTACCATCATTAAAGTGAGGTAATTCGTTTTCAGAAGGAAACCTTGGTCGATGTGTATGACCTGTAACCATCATTTGATTTTTATTTGCTTTTATCCACTTTTCAAGACGGCTTTCGACTTTTATAAACTCTTTAAAATTTTGAGCAGGACTTGTTGGATCATCTATGCCTATTAGTTGTAACGGACGCCATAAAATTCTCACTAAAAACCTACTTAATTTCCAAAAAGTGTAATTAAACCAATCTGCTTGATGGCCGTGTAAAAGAAAAATAGATTTCCCGTTTTCTTGCTCTAATTTAATCGCTTCAGAAAAAGAAATATTTATCATGAACTCTTTTTCTTTACCATCGGTAACATCATAATAGTAATTTAAGTTTTTACATACTTTTTTTGGGTTTCGATAATCCATATCGTGATTTCCCCATATTAAATGTAGTCGATTTTTATCATGAAATTGCTTTAAAAGAAGATACACGTCTTTATTAGCCTTAAAAATATTTACAAATTTGTTTTCCCATAATTCATCTCCATCACCTAGTTCGATATAAGTAAAGTCTTTTTCTAAATACTGTGACAAAGCATAATGAAAAACCTTGCGGTTGTGAGAAAAATCATCAGCAAAGCTATTGTCTCCTCTATGACAATCGGAAAATAAGATATATTTAGAATCCTGATTTAAAAGTAGTTTTTTAGCTTGATTAAAAGCCCTAGTAATTCTGCTGTTTGACGACATATATGCTATTTATAGGGTAAATATGCGTAAAAAAACCGAGCTCATAAAACTCGGTTCTTCATAAAGAAATAATTTATCGATTTCCTACGGATGAAAAATCATCTTTGTCTTTAACTTCCCATTCCGAATTAGAAGTATTTGTACCTACGCTTACTGTCCAATCGGTATTTCCTTTTATAATGGCTGATTTTCTAATTAAGGTATGATCTTTAGTTGCTTCAGTAGTACCTGCAACTTCCCAACCAACTCCGGGATCTTCACCAATTTTACCAACAACATCTATTATCATATCATTTTTTAATAGTGCAATAGCATCATCACCATTAAAAAAAATAACACCAGAGGCAAAATCACCTTCATTTTTAATAACATCATTCGCGCTAGCATTATATATGACCAATATTTCGCCGTTAGCTAAAGTTGTATTTGGAAGTGTACTTAAATCTAAATTTCTAGTAGCTGTAACAGCACCGTTACCATACAACTCAATTTTATAAGTTGATAAATCTACCGATACACCAGTTCCGTTATATATTTCTATGTACTTATTATTACTAGAACCTTCTGCATATTCAGAAAAAAACAAATCATTGCCAGAACCACCTCCGCCGGTAGGAGTACAAGCATAGGTTTCAGTAAAGTTTACATCAGTTTCATCTCTAATGTATAGATAAACTCCGTTTGCTTGTGTCATAACACCTGTAATTGTTCCTTTTTTATCGCTTACTTGGTCGTTAGAAAATATAGCTTCTGGTTTAACGGGAAGTATTTTTAGTTCATTCGCACAATCCGAGGTTAACGTATTGGCACCAACATACACTTTTGTAATATCTTTAAACTGAACGTCTTCAATTTGCACCAATTTGCTTTCGTAGTCGCCCGATAATGCTTGAGAAAAACTAATTATTTCAGGTGTAGGTAAAGTGCCACTTACAGTAGTTAATATATTTGAACTAGCTAAGTTTAATTGTAGTAATCCGTTATTTTCATTTAGCTTTAATCCGCCTACTGCAATTTCTATTTCATCCCCTAAGTTTAAATTGTGTGTATCGCTAAAGTTTAACGATATGCCGGCCGAATTGTCCTGTACAAAAGCATTTTGATTAGAAATGTTTCCTTTAGAGAGATCGGAAGTAACAATTACTTTTATTTTTGAATTTTGAGTAATCGTAGTTTCACTTCCAGTAAACAACGCTTTAATATCAGTTAAAGATGTTTCTGTTGGATTTTGATAACAGCCATATTCTTCTGTTAAATCAACATCATTTGTACCTCTAATAAATAGTTGATAATCATTTTCTAATTTACTTAAAATAGCAGTTATGCTTCCTTTTTTATCTGGAATAGGCAACGCTTTAAAATCAGCAAAACCACTTGTTGTTAATGTTATTGTTTCGAAAGAATCACAGCTAGTAAAAATTCTATCTACAGGATCGGTATTAGAAGAATTCGCGTAGGTTAATCCTTGTGTTTCTGATTGTAGGTTGTTAATTTTTATTAAGGTATTAATATGTGCGTCTGTTAATTGAGTTGTTTTTAATTCGGTTGGAATAACAGTTGCAATTTCAGAAGACCTATCAATAAAATAAACATAATCGTTTGGCCCGATTTGAGTAACGCCATTTCGAAAAGTGTTTTGAGCGCCGATTTGATAAGCTCCGTTCTTTCTGTTTAAAAACAAGCCTTTTAATTTGATGAAAATTTTTCGACCTACAGTATATCTTGCATTTAAGTTAAAATCATCTATTAAAACTTCAAATCCTATGGATGGATTTTCTGGTGAGTCTTGAATAATAATACTTTTATAAAAATTACCTTCTTTATCATTAGAAACCACATATCCGAAGGTTGTAATGCCTTCTTCAAAATCAACTAAGCTGCCTTGGTATAAATCAGCAATTTCTGTTAACGATTTTATAGTTGTATATTCTTTATCGTCTCCCAATGTAGGGATCGTAAAATCGCCATCTTCTACACATGCATAAAAAGAGAAGAAGATAAAAAGTATTGCTCCGAATTTAAATATATTTTTCATTTTCAATGTTTTTTAGAATCTATAATTAACGTTTAAGAAATAGGTAGCACCTCTAGCGTACCAATATTTACTGCCAAAATTTGGAGTTCCGTTTGCGTTATCTTCACTTTCTAATCCGTAATTAGCAGTTCGTCCTTGCTCGTATCCTCCAGTTTTATATTCTTTATTAAGTAAATTACTTGCACTAGCAAAGAAGCCTATGTATTTGTTTTTGCCAATCCGCCAGGTTTTACCGCCAATAGCATTTAAGGTGAAATAACCATCAAATTTTTCTTGAGTTAATAATTGTCGCGCTACATCGGGATCGAAATTTGGGAAAAGCTGGCCATCATCAGAAATAAAAGAAGTTGTTCTTTTTATAGGGGAAGGATCAACATAAGCATTGTCTAAATAATTTCCCGTTACACTTACAAACCAATAATCAGGATCTCGATATTCAAAACCAAAGGAATAGGCTGTTTGTGGTCCTGAAGCTATTTTATAATTTTTAAGATTTGCTGTGCCGTAATCTTTTATTCCTCTTTCATCAAATCCAGCATTATTAGATTCGGTACTAATTTCTGAAGCCAATGATATATTAGGATTATTATCATACGTATATTGCCCGACGTTAGCTGCAGCTTTTAATTTAAATGTAGATAATACTTGTGCTTCGATACCTAATTCTGCACCAAAGTGTTTTTTAGCGATTCCTGTTACAATTTCTTGGATAAAAAGGTTGTCTGCACCCGTAAAATAAAAAGCAATATCTGTAGCATCTTGTATTTTTGTGAAATACCCTGATAATTTTGCCATTACAAAAGGTGTTCTTAAAATATAGCTAGCATCAAAAGACATCATTTTTTCATTCAATAAGCTACTTACATCAGCAACAGTTAAGTTGTTAGATCTTGAGTTGGCAAAAGAATTACGAATAAAAGGCGCTTTGCTAATATAGCCTGCGTTAAAATCGATTAAATGCCGACCGGTAACTTTATAGGTTAGTCCTCCTTTAACGCCATAACCTAAAAAGGATAATTTTTTAGATTTCCCAAAAGAATTAGGTATTTCAGAATTAGAATCATCACCAGGGAAAATTCCGTTTTTATAGAGGCCTTCTCTTTGGTGTGTGGTGTTATTTACAGAAGCACTAATGTGGTAATCTATTTTATTGTACTTAAATAATAATTGCGCAAAACCACCGTAAACACTCGATGTTAATTTGTAGTTATATTTAAATCGATCTCCTTTTTTTGCGATGCTATTAGGATTTAATAAATCGTTTTGAAAATCATCTTCAAGCGGATTACCAAACTTATTAATATCTAAATAGCCAGTAGCGCCCAATAAATCTATTACACTAGCAAAATTTTCTGAAGCCAATGTTTTGTACTCTAAATTACCACTTAAAGTAATGTTTTCGGTTAACTGAGAATTTAAAATAGTGTTCATACTTATTTGTTTATCGTCATTACGATCTTCATATAAAACAAACAAACCATTGTCGCCTCTATTTTCATTAGCGATATATAAATCGAGCCAATTTAATTGTCCGTCGTTTTGAAAATTGGTTAAGGCTTTATAGGCATTTTCATAATCGGGACCGTAGGAATCGTTTAGAAAAAAATTAGGCAATTTTCTGTAATAAGTTGGGCTAGGATCACTACCGCCATTAAAATCAATTCTACTATTACCTATTTCACCAAACTGATAAGTAATACCTGTATTTAAAGTAGTTTTATCACTTATATTCCAATAATGATTTAACATAATTATGGGTTCGTCGACTCTTTTTATACGGGAATTTCTGATTTTTCCATTTTGATATCCCCAATAAGGATTGTATTTAATTCCCTTAATATCATAAACTTCTTGGGTATTTGCGGCAGATTTACCTCTATTATTTTCAGCTTTAATAGCGGTAATATTTAAGCTATGTTTTTCGTTAAGTTGTTTTTCAATAGAGAGAAACATCGAGAATGCATTATAAGAAGCCCCTTCTGTAAAACCTTCATCGGCATACCTTTTACTTACAGAACCTGTAAACGCCCAACCGTTTTTTATGAGTCCAGTTGCATACATCGCCATTAAACGGTGAGAGTAACTCCTGTTAGATGAAACATAGGATACTCTTGCCCCTTTTCTATATTCCGAAGCACGCGTATTCATATTTGTAGCTCCTAAAACTCCTCCAAAAGTAAAATTAGAAGGTGCTAAACCGTTACTAAACTCCTGATTTCTTAAAGCGTCATTTAAACCACCCCAATTACTCCATTGTGGACGACCGTTGTAGAGCTTGTTCATTTCAATTCCGTTAATTAGTATTTTTCCGTTATCAGAATCCAGTCCTTTAATTCTGTAAAAGGAGGAACTCCATTCAAAAGCTGCAGCACGTAAATAGGTGTCTTTCGATGATTGTAGCAAGCCAGAAATATTATCAGCACTGTTAGATTCATCATTTAGTTCATCATCAGTAAGCGTAATAATACTTAAGTCTTGGTATTCAGAAATGGCTTCATACATTAATATAGTGCCTAAATCGATGGTAGACCCAGCCAGATTAACAGGGAAACTTTGAGTTACAAATCCTTTTAAGGAAACAATTACAACTTGCTTTCCTTCAGGTAGGTTATTTAATAAAAAAGTGCCAGTAACATTGGTTGAACTATAAGTATTAATACCTTTTACATTTACTAAAACATTTTTTAGGGGTTCTTCTGAGTTACTATTAATTACGGTTCCTTTTACATTGTTTTGAGCATTCATAGCAAACAAACTACAAAGCACCAACAACATTGTTATTGTGATTTTTTTCATAGAATTTTAGTTAAAAAATAGGGTAACTATCTTTATTATAGCATTTTATATAAAGTTAATGTTTTTATTTTAAATCAATATTTAGGTTTTTTTTCTTCGGATACTATTTTTAGGTATAGAATTTGTTTTACTTTTACCAACAAATATTGTAAAATGAAAAAAGTAGCAACTCTTATATTTATAGTACTTATTACAGCATCTTCATATGCACAAAAAACATATAAAATAAGGACGATTGGTTTTTATAATCTTGAAAATCTTTTTGACACCGTTGATGATGTTGAGAAGAATGATGAAGCCAGCCCGATGATGGAAATTAAAGAAAACAGGGAGGAAGTATATAAAGATAAATTAGAAAAATTATCTGATGTTATATCACAACTTGGTTCAGAAAAAACAAAAACGAGTCCCGCTATTATTGGTGTTGCTGAAGTTGAGAATAAAAAAGTATTAGAAGATTTAATAGATACTGATAAATTAAAAAACAAAGATTACGGAATTATCCATTTCGATTCTCCTGATAAAAGAGGTATTGATGTTGCTTTATTATATCAAAAAAAATATTTTAAACCAATTCACTTCGAAGTATTTAACCCGAATATCTATAAGGAAAATAAAAAGGTGTATACGCGAGATATCTTATGGGTTTCTGGTTATTTAGATGATGAATTAATTCATGTAATCGTAAATCATTGGCCATCGCGAAGAGGCGGTGAGAAAAAAAGTAGACCATTACGAGAAAAAGCAGCTTATAAAGTAACTCAGATTATTAAAAACATTAAAGAAAACGATCCGAACCCGAAGATATTAGTTCTTGGTGATTTTAATGATGATCCTATAAATTCGAGTTTTAAAACGGTTTTAAAAACTAAAGCGAAAAAGAGTGATGTTACAAAAGATGATCTTTACAACCCGTATGAAAACATGTTTCGTCGCGGATTTAATACTTTAATGTATCGTGATAATATTAATTTGTTTGACCAAATTGTAATAACTTCATCGTTGTTAGATAAAGGGAAAAAAGAGTATTCTTCTTTTAAAATGTTTAAAGCAGCAATTTTTAATAAACAGTTTTTAACCGAGAAAAAAGGACGCTATAAAGGATACCCTTTTCGTAGTTTCTCTTACGGAAAATATACGGGTGGTTATAGCGATCATTATCCCGTTTATATGTATTTGATAAAAGAAAAATTAAATTAAAAAATAGTTTTAATTTTTACACAAATCATCTAGATAGTTGTTCATGCGTATTTGAAACAACGTTCCCTTAAGTAAATCATCTATTTGAGATAATTCTACCATTGATACAGCCATGCTTACTTTGTTAGAGGGTGTTTGTAATAAAATAGATTTGCAATTTTCTCCTTCGATGCAGGTAGGGCAATTTTTTTGACTTTTTGAATCAACTACTTTCTCTAAAAAACTTTCAATTTCGTTTTCATTTAAATGAAAGCCTGTATCTCGAAATATAATCTGAATTAAATTAGTACTTGTGTCTTTCCAGCAAAATGAAACACCAATTTTGTTGTCGTATATTTTAATAATATTTTCCATATTCAATCGTATTATGGAAACAAATATATAATTTATTTAGAATAATTCTAAATAAATTATTTTAAATCTTTTAGCATTAATTGAATTGTAGTATTACCGTTCCAAGTATTTTCATCTAATGCATAAACAATATCAAATTCATTCTGAACAACAGCTAATTTTTTACCTAAATTAAAACCAATAGCATTGTATGTTCTTTTATCTGAACCGTAAATAATATTTAGTTTTAAATGTGTTTTATCTGCTCCAACTTGTTTTCCGTAGCCATTATCTCTAACTGATGAGGTTGAAAAAGTAGGTTTCATATTTAACGGACCAAAAGGCGCCATTTGCTGTAATATTCTATAAAATTTTGGAGAAATTTCAGATAAATCTAATTCAGCATCGATACTAATTTCAGGAATCAATAAATCTTTATCGATAGTTGCTGCAACTACTTCTTCAAATTTATTTTTAAAACCTTCATATTGTTCGGGCAATAAAGTTAAGCCCGCGGCATATTTATGGCCACCAAATTGTTCAATAAACTCCGCACATTGTTCTAGCGCATTATATACATCAAACCCTTTTACCGATCTAGCAGAAGCAGCTAATTTATCGCCACTTTTAGTAAAAACTAAGGTTGGTCTGTAATAAGTTTCTATTAAGCGAGAAGCTACAATCCCGATAACACCTTTGTGCCAACTTTCATCAAAAACAACAGAAGTAAATTTTTCAGTTTCTTCGTTTTTTTCAATTTGAAGTAAGGCTTCTTGCGTAATTTTTTTATCGAGTTCTTTTCTGTCTGAATTGTATTTTTCTATAGAGGAGGCAAAATCAACAGCAGCCTCAAAATCCATTTCAGTTAAGAGTTCAACAGCATGATTACCGTGCTTCATTCTACCCGCAGCATTTATCCGCGGAGCGATAATAAAAACAACATCGGTAATGGTTAATACTTTTTTATCTAATTGATGAATAATTGCTTTAATTCCGTTTCTTGGCTGCGAATTAATTACCTGCAAACCCCAATAAGCTAGCGTTCTGTTTTCGCCCGTCATCGGAACGATATCTGCTGCAATTGCGGTGGCTACCAAATCTAAATAACCTACTAAATCATCAATAGTTTGATTTCTTTTTGATGCCAATGCTTGAATCAATTTAAAACCAACTCCGCAACCACATAATTCATCATACGGATACGAACAATCTACTTGCTTCGGATTTAAAATGGCAACAGCTTTTGGAAGTTCTACTCCTGGTTTATGGTGATCACAAATAATAAAATCGATATTTTTTTTAGACGCATACGCAACCTTATCGATAGCTTTTATTCCGCAATCTAAAGCAATAATTAACGAGAAATCATTGTCTTGTGCAAAGTCAATTCCCATGTAGGAAACACCATAACCTTCGGCGTATCTATCGGGAATATAAGTGGCAATATTTGGGTGAATTGTTTTTAAATAAGACGACATTAAAGAAACGGCAGTGGTTCCGTCAACATCATAATCGCCAAAAACTAAAATATTTTCGTTGTTGGCAATTGCTTTTTCAATTCGTTCAACCGCTATTTGCATGTCTTTCATTAAGAACGGATCGTGTAAATCGTTTAATGAAGGTCTAAAAAACTGTTTTGCTTTATCAAAAGTGTCAATATTTCGTTGCACAAGAATTTTAGCCAAAGTTTTATCGACAGATAATTCTTTAGCTAATTGATTTACTTTTTTAGAATCGGGTGCTGGTTTTAAAGTCCAACGCATATTTTTAATTTAAAACGAAAGGATTACATGAATTAATCCTCAGTTGTTTATTGTAAGTATTTGATTATGAAATAAATTCAGAATCACGTAAAGATTATAAATTAAAGCGAATATTTATTGCTTATGAAAGTGATTTGTAGTTTTTATCTCCGCAAATTTTCTAAACATTTCCATAACACCACAATATTTATCTACTGATAATTTTACTGCTTTATTAATTTTTTCTTCATCTAAATCTGTTCCGTAAAAATGATAATCAACCGAAACTTTATTATAATACTTAGGATGTTCTTCTGTTAACTCGCCAGTAACGTCCATTTTAAAATCGGCGACAGAAGTTCTCATTTTATTTAGTAAAGAAACTACATCTAAGCCAGAGCAACCTGCTAACGAAGATAACATCATTGCCTTTGGTCCTAAACCAGAATTGTTTCCTCCGTTTTCTTCAGAAGTATCAATTAAAACTTTGTGTCCGCTTGGATTATCAGTTTCGAATTGCATATTTTCTTTCCAAACTGTTGTAACTGTATGTGATGCCATAATTTGATTATTTTTTTGTTTATTGCGTATGCAAATTTAAAAAAGAAGCAACGAGATGTTGCGCTCTTTTACAAAACTACAGTAAAAAATCATCAAAAAATAAAACATATGCCATTAGTAACACCATTATCTGCCGATCATGATAAAGAAACAAAAGAATTAGCCGAATTTTTTAATGAAACACTTGGGTTTTGTCCGAATTCGGTTTTAACAATGCAAAGACGTCCTGCCATTTCAAAAGCTTTTATCAACTTAAATAAAGCAGTTATGGCAAATGAAGGCAAGGTAACATCAGCTTTAAAAAGAATGATTGCTTGGGTTTCTAGTAACGCTACAGGTTGTAGGTATTGCCAAGCGCATGCTATTAGAGCTGCTGAACGTTACGGGGCAGAACAAGAGCAGTTAGATAATATTTGGGAATATAAAACACACACTGCTTTTTCTGAAGCAGAACGAGCTGCGTTAGATTTTTCATTAGCTGCTTCTATGGTTCCGAATATGGTTGATGATAAGATAAAAACCGAATTGTATAAATATTGGGATGAAGGAGAGATTGTAGAAATGTTAGGTGTTATTTCTCTCTTCGGATATTTAAATAGGTGGAACGACTCTATGGGAACTTCGATCGAAGAAGGAGCCGTAGAAAGCGGAGATCAATATTTAGGAAAACATGGTTGGGAAAAAGGGAAACACATTTAAAATAAAAAAATCCGGTAAATTTAATTTTACCGGATTTTTTGTATTTGTAATTAGCTGTTATTTGTTTTTTAGCAAATCTCTAATTTCGCCTAATAAATCTTCCTGACTCGGTCCTTTTGGAGCAGCAGGAGTTGGTTCTTCCTTCTTTTTCATTGCGTTTATCGCTTTTACCACCATAAACATTACAAAAGCTACGATAATAAAGTCGATAACATTGGTTAGAAACTCACCATATAAAATAGCAACTTGACCTGTTATTTTTCCGGCTTCGTCTGCTATACCTTCTTTAGCAATGTATTTTAAATCTTTAAAATCGGCATTAAATAATAAGCCAATTAAAGGAGATACTATACCGCCAGTAAAAGAAGTTACTACTTGTTTAAAAGCTGCACCCATAACAAAACCAACAGCAATGTCGACTAAGTTACCTTTCATTGCAAACTCTTTAAATTCTTTAAGCATTCCCATATTTTTGAGTTTTAATAGTTAATTGAGTGGAAAAGTAAATAAAATTTAGCTTTTAACCAATCTTTTTATACGTTGAGATATTGCTGTAAGTATTTCATACGAAATGGTTTCGCACTTATGAGCAATATATTGAATGTGTTTTTGATGGTTAAAAATAATAACTTCATCACCTTCTTTACAGTCAATTTTTGTAACATCAACCATAATCATATCCATACAAACATTTCCGATGATAGGAGCAGGTTGATTATTGATAAATACAAAGCCTTCTTTATTTCCTAGTTTTCGCGAAATACCATCTGCATGTCCGATAGGAATAGTTGCGCTACGAGTTAGTTTACTAGCAACAAAAGCCCTACTGTAACCAACAGTTTCACCAGGCTGAACTATATGTATTTGCGATATAATAGATTTTAAGGTATGGGTATTTTTTAATTGAGAAGTTTCATATTCGTTGTTTCCAAAACCATACAAGCCGATGCCTATACGAACCATATCAAACTGAGCTTGTGGGTAATTAACAACGCCAGAAGTGTTTAGGATATGAATCATAGGTTTGTAACCTAAATGCTGATATATTTCTTTTATAATATAAGCAAAGTTGTTTATTTGCCCAATTGTAAAATCTTGCTCATTGGCATCTTCACTCGCGGCTAAATGAGAAAAAATTGATGCAACTTTTATATTGTTAGATTTTTTTAATTGAGTAATAAGCATCGGAGTATCGGTGTGCCAAAAACCTAATCTGTTTAAACCTGTGTTAAATTTAATGTGAATAGGGTAATTCATTAGTGGCTTTTTATCCGCTAATTGTAAAAAAGCTTCTAATATTTTAAAGTTATACAGGTTTGGTTCTAGTCGGTATTTTGCAATATCCTCTAAATTCTGAATCTGTGGATGTAAAACTAAAATAGGTGTTTTAATACCAGCATCACGTAAAATAATTCCTTCGTTAGAATAAGCAACCGCAAAATAATCTATTTTATCTTGAAGTGTTTTTGCTATCTCTGTAGCTTCACTACCGTAACCAAAAGCTTTTACAACAGCTAAAATTTTGGTTTTTGGATTTAATTTTTGCTTAAAATAAGCAAGATTATGATGCACAGACGCTGCATCAATTTCTAAAACAGTAACATGATTATTCATCCGATAGGTTTTCTTTCTTTTTGTTTTGCACTTGCATTGCTTTGTAATAGGCGGCTCTACTTAATGGTTCGTATTCTTGGGTTTCGCCAAGTAAAACCAAATCGTCATTTAACGCTTTTCTATAGCTATAGTGAGCTAAGTTACCTGTATGAGTACAAACGGCATGTACTTTTGTTACATATTCGGCAGTTGCCATTAGTGCAGGCATCGGTCCGAAAGGGTTTCCTTTAAAATCCATATCTAAGCCAGCAACAATAACTCGCACGCCTCTGTTGGCTAAATCGTTACAAACAGCAACGATTTCATCGTCGAAAAACTGTGCTTCATCAATACCAACAACATCAACATTATTAGCTAATATTCTAATATTTGATGAGGACGGAACTGGTGTTGATCTAATTTTGGTGGCATTATGAGATACCACTTCTTCATCATCGTAACGAGTATCTACTGAGGGTTTAAAAATCTCTACGCGTTGCTTTGCAAATTGCGCACGTTTAAGTCTGCGAATTAATTCTTCGGTTTTACCCGAAAACATTGAGCCGCAAATTACCTCAATCCAACCAAATTGTTCTGTATGATTTACTGTATTTTCAAGAAACATTTTGTAATTTTAAGCGCTATTATTGATTTTTGTGTTACTTTCGACTAAGCAACAAATTTATTAAAATTTAACAGCAAAAATTAAAATCAAAGAACAACTTATGCACAAAAAACTAGCATCAGATTTAACCAGTTTAGCACACAGCATTTTACGAATGAAAAATAAAGATGATGTGTTTGAGTTAAAACAGAAGGCTCATGAGGTTTATGAAAAACTTTCGGTTTTAGCATATGTAGAAGAATATATAAATAATACCCATAATCCTTTAAAGACAAAAGAAGAATTATTAAGTGATATTTTGTTGGCAGAAGAAAAGAAAAGCAAAGAAAGTAACGCTGAAGATTCTTTTAAAACAACAAATAAAGTTATACACCAACTAGAAGAAGAGGCTGAAGAAAAAATTACAGAAGTAGAAGTCGTCGCTGAAGTTACAAGCGAACCTGTTGCAGAAATAGTAGAGGTTGTTGAAGTTACTGAAATTGAATCTGTTAAAGAGGTCGTTGAAATTACCAAGGTTGAAGCTGTTGAGGAAGTTACTGTAGAAATTGAAGAGGAAATAATAAGTTTAGAAGAGGTAAAAGAGATTGTAGAACAACCTTTTGATGAGATTGAGAATTTATTATTTACAGAAGAAGAGATAGTTGAAGATGATGAAGAAGAGATTAAAGATGTGAAAAAAGGCACTCTTGAAGATGAGTTAGAAGGAACAATTTCAGTTGACGTTATGGCTGATTTATTTGAAAAAGTTGATTTAAGAAAGTCATTAAATGATCAACTGCAAAATACTATTCAAATAGATTTAAACGATAGAATTGTTTTTGTAAAGCATTTGTTTGATGGAAATCAAAGTGATTTTAATAGAGTAGTTTCTCAGTTAAATACATTTAAAACAGAGAAAGAGGCTAAAAAATTCATTAATAAAATGATTAAACCAGATTATGATTGGTCTAATAAAGAAGAATACGAAGCGCGCCTATTTTCAATAATTGAAAGAAGATTTGTTTAAAATGAATTCAGACCTAATAGTTATATATACGCATTTTGGAATGAAGTGTTCAAAAAAAAATGATTTACTAAGAAAAATGTAAAAAATGAAAAGTGTTAAGATTGTAATAGGTGTGTTTTTGTTAGTCATTTTTGGTAGTTGTAAATCAACTTACAATACACAAATGTTTAGCGATAAAAATAGTCCTTCAAAGCCAAATTATGAATTAGAAAGCTCATGGGCAGTTTTACCATCTATATACCCAAAAGGTTTTGCTAAATACTTACCTTCTCAAAACACCACTTTAAAAGCAGATGTTTTTTATATATATCCAACTTTAAATACGAGTAAAAAAGATGACCGATGGAATGTTCCTATAACCGATAAAGAACAGAATGATAAAGTGTTAAACAAAGTTGTTTTATATCAGGTTTCAGCCTTTGCAACATCTGGGCAAATGTATGTGCCTTTTTATAGACAAGCACATTACCGGTCTTTTAATAAAAAGCATAAAAAAGGAGGCAATAAGGCTTTAGGTTTAGCGTATGAAGATGTGAAAAATGCTTTTCAAGTATATTTAAAAAAGTATAACAATGATCGACCTATTATAATTGCAGGTCATAGTCAGGGTTCTAGGCACGCAATTCGATTATTAAAAGATTTTTTTGATGAAAAGCCACTCCGAAACAGGTTAGTAGCAGCTTATATTCCTGGGATGCGCGTAGCACCTAATGAGTTTAAGACAATTAAGCCGATGAATTCTCCAGAAGAAATAGGAGGTTTTGTTTCTTGGAATACTTTTAAGAAAGGGAACTTCCCTAAAAATAAAGATTGGTATAAAGGAAGCGTAACAACTAATCCAATAACTTGGGATGCATCTAAAACTACAACGTTAAATCAACATAAAGGTTTCTTGTATAGCAATGGTAATTTGTATTGTCAAGCATTAAAAATTGAAATTACAGACGGTTTAGTTTGGTCTACAAATCCTAAATTTCCATTGCGTTTTTTTATGTCATTTCTTAAGAATTATCACGCAGGAGATATTAATTTGTTTTGGTTAGATGTAAAAAAGAATAGCGAATTAAGAGTGCAAAATTGGCTAGATACTAACGAATAAATATATTAAGTGTTTTAGCTTTTGTTTTTTATGGAACAATAAAACGCATCGTAATTTATAAAACTGAGTCTTTTTCTCCTGATAGCGGTATATTTAAGTAGATAATTCTTTCTGTTTACGTGAAGTATTTTGAAGAAGAAGATATTTGCGTGTTAATGAATAACTTACTATCTTTGCAGCAAATTTATTAATTAGATGGATGGAAGGGGACGAGAGTCCCCTCTTTTTATACCTCAGGATGAATCAAGAAAAAGTAAAAGAATTATTACAGGAAGCTTTGCAAGAGAACGAATCGTTATATTTAATCGATTTGCAATTTTTAGCGAACAGTAAAATAAAAGTGATTGTTGATGGTGATTCAGGAGTACCTTTAAATGAATGTATGCGTATTAGTAGAAAAATAGAGCATAATTTAGATAGAGAAGAAGAAGATTTTTCTTTAGAGGTTACAACACCAGATATTGCACATGCGCTTACAGTGAAGCGTCAGTATAAAAAGAATATTAGTAGAATTCTAAAAGTTAAAACAGCAACTGAAGAATTTGAAGGAACGTTAACCGAAGCAACTGAAGATACTATTACATTGTTTTGGAAAGCGAGAGAACCTAAGCTAATTGGTAAAGGAAAACATACGGTAGAGAAAACAATGGTTTTATCGTATGAAGAGATTAAAGAAGCAAAAGTGAAGATCATATTTTAATAAGAGAATGAAATGGAAAATATTGCGTTAATTGAATCATTTTCAGAGTTTAAAGATAATAAAAGTATAGACAGGGTAACACTAATGTCTATCTTAGAAGAAGTATTTCGTGCAGCATTAAAACGTAGGTTTGGATCTGATGATAACTTTGATATAATTATTAATCCAGATAAAGGGGATTTAGAAATTTGGAGAAACCGTGTAGTAGTTGCTGATGGTTTTTCAGAAGATGATAATGAAGAAATAGAGCTTGCAGAAGCAAGAAGAATTGAGCCAGATTTTGAAATCGGCGAAGATGTATCAGAAGAAGTAAAGTTAATCGATTTAGGAAGACGTGCTATTTTAGCATTACGCCAAAATTTAATTTCTAAAATACACGAGCACGATAGTACAAACATCTTTAAGCAATTTAAAGAGTTAGAAGGTGAAATTTATAGTGCTGAAGTGCACCATATCCGACATAATGCAGTAATTTTGTTAGACGATGAAGGAAACGAAATCGTTTTACCAAAAAGTGAGCAAATTCGTTCAGATTTTTTCAGAAAAGGAGATTCTGTTCGTGGAGTTATAAAGACGGTAGAATTAAGAGGTAATAAACCTGCTATTATATTATCAAGAACTTCACCAGCTTTCTTAGTAAAATTATTTGAACAAGAAATACCAGAAGTTTTTGACGGATTAATTACTATTGAAGGTGTTGCAAGAATACCTGGTGATAAAGCAAAAGTAGCGGTAGATTCTTATGATGATAGAATTGATCCTGTAGGAGCTTGTGTTGGTGTAAAAGGATCTCGTATTCACGGTATTGTTCGTGAATTAGGAAACGAAAACATCGATGTAATCAATTACACTAAAAACGAGCCGTTATTTATAGCAAGAGCATTAAGCCCTGCAAAAGTAACATCGGTAGATATTAAGCCTTACGAGGAAGAGAAAAATGGTAAGAAAGGACGTGTAAGTGTTCTATTAAAGCCAGAAGAAGTATCTAAAGCAATTGGGCGATCAGGAGTAAATATTCGTTTAGCTAGTGAATTAACAGGCTACGAAATAGATGTGCAGCGTGAAGGTTTAGAAGAAGAAGATGTTGAGTTAACAGAGTTTTCTGATGAAATTGAAGCTTGGGTAATTGCAGAATTCAAAAAAATAGGTTTAGATACAGCAAAGAGTGTTCTTGAGAAAGACGTTTCGATGTTAGTACAAAGAACCGATTTAGAAGAAGAAACAATATTAGATGTTCAGAGAGTTTTAAGAGAAGAATTCGAAGAATAAAAGAAAGTAAAGGAAGTCAGTCTCCTGCAAAATTGATGATAATCAATACAAAATCTGACATTAAAAGAAAAAGAACGTAACTATACGAAAGTATAAAGTGTGTTTTTTGAATATAAAGTATAAAATAATTTATGGCTGAAGGCAACAAATTAAGACTCAATAAAGTATTAAGAGAATTAAACATTTCTTTAGATAGAGCTGTAGAACACTTAGCTAAAAGTGGTCATGAAATAGAAGCTCGTCCTACTACTAAAATTTCTGATAAAGAATATCAAATATTATTTGATGGTTTTCAAACAGATAAATCTAAGAAAGTAGCCTCTAAGGAAGTAAGCGAAGAAAAGCGTAAAGAAAAGGAAGCTATTCGTCTACAAGTAGAAGAAGAGCAAGAGAAGAAGAGGGTAGAAGACGAAGCTAAAAAGCAAGAAGTTTTAAAAGCTAAAGCTAAAAAATTAGAGCTTAAAACTGTAGGTAAGATTGATGTGAAAACTGGTAAAGCAGTTGAAGAAAAGCCAGCACCTACAAAAGAAGCTCCGAAAAAGGTTGAAGAAACACCTAAAGAAGAAACTCCTGTTCAAGAAGCTAAAAAGGTTGAGAAATCAACTGAAAAAGTGGTTGAAAAGAAAACTGAAGCACCTACAGCTAAGATTGAAAGAAAAGAGCCAGTAAAAGCAAAGTTTAAAATAGTAAAGGAGGCTCCGAAAAAGGTTGAAGAAAAACCAACTGAAAAAGTAGCAGAGAAAAAAGTGGAAGAAGTGAAAGAAGAGAAACCAGTAGAGGTTACTCCAGAAAACGCTGAGAAACTTAAAACTCAGTATAAAAAACTTGACGGTCCTAGAATTACAGGTCAAAAAATTGACTTAAAGCAATTTGAAAGACCTAAGAAGAAAAAACCAGATGCTAAATCTGACGCTGATAAAAAGAAGCGTAAAAGAATTAGTAAGCCGGGAACTGCAAAACCAGGAACATCAGCAAGACCTTCTACAAGAGGTGGTGGTGTTGGTCGCCCAACAGGAAGAGGTGGTGTTGGTCGTCCAGGAGGAAGAGGAAGACCAGGACAAAGATCGGCAGTTGTTAAAAAAGAAGAACCTACAGAAGCAGAAGTACAAAAACAAGTACGTGAAACTTTAGAAAGACTTCAAGGTAAATCTAAAAAAGGTAAAGGAGCTAAATACCGTAGAAATAAAAGGGATGCACACAGAGAGCATACTGAAGCGGAATTAGAAGCTCAAGCATTAGACAATAAGATCTTAAAAGTAACTGAATTTGTTACTGTAAGTGAAGTTGCTACAATGATGGATGTTCCTGTAACAAACATTATTTCTTCATGTATGATGTTAGGAATGATGGTAACAATGAATCAGCGTTTAGATGCTGAAACATTAGTTATTGTTGCTGAAGAATTTAATCATAAAGTAGAATTTGTTGGCGCTGAGGTAGAAGAATCTATTGAAGAAGTTATAGACAAGCCAGAAGATTTAATAACACGTGCACCAATTATTACGGTAATGGGTCACGTAGATCACGGTAAAACATCATTGTTAGATTACATCCGTAAGGCGAATGTAATTGAAGGTGAATCAGGAGGTATTACTCAGCATATTGGTGCATATTCAGTAAACGTTGGAGATCAACAAATAGCATTTTTAGATACACCAGGTCACGAGGCTTTTACAGCAATGCGTGCGCGTGGAGCTCAAGTAACAGATTTAGTAATTATTGTAGCTGCAGCAGATGATGATGTAATGCCACAAACAAAAGAAGCTATTTCTCATGCTCAGGCAGCAGGTGTGCCAATTATTTTTGCTATTAACAAGATTGATAAACCAAATGCAAATCCAGATAATGTGAAAACACAATTATCGCAGATGAATTTATTGATTGAAGAATGGGGAGGTAATATTCAGTCTCAAGATATTTCAGCTAAAACAGGGGAAGGAATTCCTGAGTTATTAGAAAAGGTATTACTTGAAGCAGAAATTTTAGAATTAAAAGCAAATCCAAATAGAACTGCAACAGGAGCAGTTGTTGAAGCATTACTAGATAAAGGTAGAGGATATGTATCTACAATTTTAGTACAAACAGGTTCATTAAAAATTGGAGATTATATTTTAGCAGGTAAGCATAGTGGTAAAGTAAGAGCTATGTTTGATGATAAAGGAAACAAAGTTTCAGTTGCCGGACCATCTACACCTGTATCAATATTAGGATTAGACGGTGCACCACAAGCAGGTGATAAGTTTAATGTGTTTGAAGATGAGCGTGAAGCAAAACAAATTGCAGCAAAACGTTCTCAATTACAAAGAGAGCAATCTGTAAGAACTCAAAAAACATTAACATTAGCAGAAATTGGTCGTCGTATTGCGTTAGGAGATTTCAAAGAATTAAACATTATCTTAAAAGGAGATGTAGATGGTTCGGTAGAAGCCTTAACAGATTCATTCCAGAAATTATCTACTGAAGAAATTCAAGTAAATATTTTACATAAAGGAGTTGGAGCAATTACAGAATCTGATGTATTATTAGCAACAGCATCTGATGCCATTATTGTAGGATTTAATGTACGTCCGCAAGGAAATGCACGTGTAGTAGCAGATAGAGAAGAAGTAGATATTAGAACATATTCTATTATTTATGATGCTATTAACGATCTTAAAGATGCCATGGAAGGAATGTTATCTCCTGATATGAAAGAAGAAATTCTTGGAAATATTGAAATTAGAGAAGTTTATAAAATTTCTAAAGTTGGTAACATTGCAGGTTGTATGGTAATGAGTGGTAAAATAACAAGAGATTCTAAAATACGTATTATTAGAGACGGAATTGTTGTTCACGATGGTGTATTAACTGCATTAAAACGTTTCAAAGATGATGTTAAAGAAGTAACAAAAGGGTATGATTGTGGTGTTCAAATAAAAGGATACAATGATATTGCTGAAGGAGATGTAATTGAAGCTTATACTGAAATAGCAGTTAAGAAGAAGTTGAAGTAAATTTAAACCTACTATATAATTTTAAAAGACACCTTATTTAAGGTGTCTTTTTTTATATTTACATATGACCTTAAAATTTAATCAAATGAAATATTTAAAAATAATTACACCTTTTTTCATGCTATTAACCATGAGTTGTGCCTCACAAAATATAGATAAGAGTTTTGATAGTATTAAGTATGAAGCTCGAACAAGAGGAAGTATGACATTAATTAATGTTGATGCTAAAGAGGTTTCTTATAAATTACCAAAAAAAGAAGGTGTATATGAGCTTTCTAAGGAACAATTAAGGAGTTTAAATGAGTTGGTAAGTTTAATAAAGCTAACTGAAATAGCTGATTTAAAAGCACCAACCAATAACAGAGCTACTGATATGGCTTTAATAGGTAAAATAGTGATTGTACTAAAAGGTAAGAAATATGTATCATCAAGTTTTGATGCTGGTAACCCGCCTAAAGAATTAAAAAAACTAGAAGATTTATTATACAGTTTGATAAAAAAATAAGCACATAAAAAAAACCGAGCAATTGCTCGGTTTTTTTTATTAAAAATAATAATTATTTTCTAGTCCAACCTGCTCCCCATGTAGCATAATCTGTACCTGTAGCAGCTGCGTTTTCAGTCATAAAGTCTGCTGTCGTAAAAGCAACACCTGTATCATTTTTTACTTTAACAGTAACATCCTCAAATTTTACATCAGTAGCTTTTAAATTACCTTCTGTAACTCCTTTACCAGTTGGGTTATCTGTGTTATCACCATCAAGATCAAACCCTTCAGCAAAACCTACTAATAAAACATTGTTAAATATACCTTGTGTACCAGCTCTTAAACGGATAGCTTCATTTTCAGTACCAGAGCCTAAACCTTCAATAGTTACGTTTGTAACAGTAGGTTTAGAAAAGAAGTTAGTGCTAGATAAGTTTCCTATATCTGTATTATAACCATCACATTCAAATCCTTTATCATGATCAGTTCCGTGCTTTACATAAGCGTTTGTAATAGTTCCTGAATATCCTTCTGTCCAGTCGATAGAATCATCTTCTGCATTTACTACAGAAACATTACTTACGTTTACAGTACCACCAAAGAATTCAACTCCATCATCTTTTCCTTCAAACATTTGAATATATTCTACAGTAGTTGCATTACCGACTCCGTAAAAAGAGAATCCGTTGTTTTCTGAAGACCCATCAGCTTTACCACCAGAATACTCTACTCTTACAAAACTTAATTTTCCAGAGTTATCATCAGCAATATTTCCACCGTAAGGTAAACTTGCAATTTCTGAAGTAGAAGTAGCAGTACCACCAACTACAGAGTTTATAGGAGCCTTTCCTAATAAAATTAAACCACCCCAATCACCGGCATTTGGTGTATTTGCACTTGATGTAAAAATAATTGGTTGACTAGAAGTACCTTCAGCCATTATTTTAGCTCCTTGTGCAATTGCTAAATATACATCAGCACCTGTAGCAGCTGCTTTTATAATTGTACCAGCAGGTATTGTTAATGTTGTACCATCTTCAAAAATTGTTGGTCCTGTTATCGTATAGCTTTTAGAAGCATCTAAAGTTAAATCGTTTGTATAGTTTCCTCTTAATTCTACACTTTCATCTGTTGACGGGTTAGTACCACCGTTGTTGTTGTTTGTTATGCTGTTGTCGTTTATAACGATGTCAGCAGTACCATCCTCACCACATGATGTTAATAATGTAGTTGCAATTGCTAATCCTAATAAAAAATTGTTTTTCATTTTTTTAAAGTTTAATAAGTGTTTTTATTTAGTTGTTAAAATTTGTATTTAAGACCTAAGCCTATATTCGTTCCTCTTTTATATTCAGATAAAATAACATCTCCTATAGAAGTGTTTTCTCTAACTCTTTTTATTGATGGGTCTAATAAGTTTTTAGCTTTTAAGTTTACTTCCCATTTTTCACCAATTTTATTCTTCCAAACAAAATCTAAAGTTGGTACTCCTTTTTCGATAATGTTTCCTAATGCACCAGCTCCTAAAGCGTCTATTCTATCTGAGAAATAAGAGAAAACGATTGAGGTAATTGGCTTGTAGTTTTTAAAACTTATCGGACTATAATTAATATTTGCGTTTATTAAGAATGGAGATGCACCCTGAAGCTCATCACTATCTCTATTAAAGGTTGTGCTGTAGCGAGAAAGACCTGAGATGTTTTGTTTTAAATCTTGTTTTGTGTGCATGTAAGTAAAGTTAAAACCAGTAGAAATTACTGTTTCATCATCTTCATTTTTTATTAAGTTTTTACGTACCTCTAGCTCTACACCTAAAACAGTAGCTTTATCCCCTGTTCTAAAATAACGTTGGTTACCTGCTGCACTATTCGCTATTACAAGGTTTACAGGGTTGTTAATTTGTTTTCCGAATGCAGCGATTGATACTATTTCATCTCTAGAAATAAACCATTCATATTTTAAATCGATATTAAATACTTTGGAAAATGATGGGTCGTCTAATAAATCAGGATTACCACCAACTCTTTGTCCAATACCTTCGTAAATAAAAGGAGCTACTTCTTTAAACTCTGGAACAGATACAGTTTGACTAAAGTTAAAACGTAAGTTTTGATCTTCGTTTAATGCGTATTTAAGGTTTAAACTTGGTAAGAAAAACGTTTCAGAAGCGCTTCTGTAACCAGGGTCATTCGGGTTAATATTAATAACATTATAATTAATATTCTGATTAAAAGACTCAAGCCTTATACCAGGGACAATCACCCATTTTTCTCCTGCGCTTATTTCAGCAGAAACATAACCTGCATGTATTTTTAATTGACCATCATAGGTGTTTTCGTTTAAACCAGGTAAACTAGCAATGTTACCATTTTCATATCCAGGGATGTTTCTAAAAGCATCTAGTTTAAATATTTTACCTGTTTGGTCTTTAAATATTTGGGCATTGTTTATGTTAAAAATAGCATTAAGATTATTAACATCTGTTACTTCAAATTGTTTGTTTAAAATGTCGTAACCATATCTAATATTTTCAAAACTTCTTTCTTTAATTCTTCCGTTATACCCAAAGTTTAAAGCTAGGTTTTCTGAAGTTTTATAGGTTAAGTTTATTCTACTATTTAATTCCTCATCAATAATTTTTTGAAAATAACGTTGGTTATCAAAAGAGTTATTAGTAAAGAAAACGGGGTTTGTATTAGGGTCATTGTCTAGAGAATATTGAAAGTTCTCTAAGCTTATTCTTTTTCTATCTGGTTCGTGAGCAAAAACATTATTGTAACCAATACCCCAGGTTAATTTTAGTTTGTCATCCTCAAATTTATGATCACCGGTTACTTGATTTACAAAAACAAGATCTTGGTTATATTGCACATTCATTTGATAAAAACCTTCATCAGTATTTCTTAAAGCATCTCTGTTTTCACCTAAACCTTTATAACCATAGTAACCAACTTCATCACCAGAATTGTTTAAGAAAAGAGAGGTGAATTTTAATTTATGGTCGCTATTAATTTTATAAAAAGCACTTAACATTGCTGTTGTAGAAGTTGAGTAAGAGTATTCTTGTGCGTTAGGATATTTCTTTTTAAATACATTAGAAAAATCTACAACAGGTCCTTCTCTATATTCAAAATTTCTACTAAATGATGCGGTTCCAAAAAGGCTTAATCTAGATTCGTCATTAAAATCAAAAGATTTACCAGCATTAATACCAATAGAATTGTTAATAGGGCTGCTAGCATTTATAGGATCTACACCATGAGAAAGCACAACTGCATACGGATTGTGTTTAAACCTATTATAATAACCAAAATCACCAGTTCCTTCGCTCTTTTTAAAATCTTGCCCCATTGCTCTAGAGTTTACACCAGAACTAAGATTTACCTCTACAAATCCGTTACCTTTATATTCTTTTGAAGAAACATCGATATTACCTGCAGCAAAATCTCCATAAAAAGTAGAAGAATAAGCTTTACTGATAGATACGTTTTGGATAATATCAGAAGGAAATAAATTTAAATCGATGTTTTTCTTAGCAATGTTGTTTGATGGTAATGATAAACCATTCATTGTGGTATTTAAATAACGATCTCCTAAACCCCGAACATATACATTGCTTGAACCTTCTTGCTTAGAAACTCCAGAAATTTTAGAAACCGCTCCTGCCGCATCAGATATTCCTTTTGATGATAGCTCTTCAGCGCCAATACTTTCTTTAATAACAACGGCCTTTTTTTGTTCAAGTAATAAAGCACTTGCTTTATCTTTACTTGTGCTACCTTTAATTTCAATTTCATCTAAAGCAACACCTTCGTTTGCTCCTAATTGTTGGTTAACGGTTATTGTTTGATTGGCTTTAACAATAATTTGTTTTTCTATGGTTTGATAACCAACAAAACTAAAAACTATTATTTGATTTCCGACAGGAGCATTAAGTGTATACTTACCATCAAAATCTGTAGTTCCTCCAACAGTTGTTCCTTTAATAAAAACATTGGCAAATGGCAATGCTTCATTGTTCATCTCTTTATCTGTAACAAGACCACTAACGGTTCCTTTATCTTGTGAATAAACAAAACTGCAAAGGCCTAAAAGAGCTATTAATATTAAATTTTTCATTCTAATTAACTTACGTTTTAAATACAATGCAAATCTGACGTTATATTGTAAAGCGAATGTTACAGGTAAATTATCCTTGTTTTATTAGAATGTTTCTTAAATGTTAATAAAGGCTTGTTTTGTTACGAGAATATTAACTGTAGATTATGAAAAAACCGAAAAGCTTACATAAGCTTCCCGGTTTCAGTATATTGTATGTGTTAATAGGTTATTTAAATATTTTAAAGCCTAATGTGTAAGTTCTTGGGTTTGCAGGACCATAAATAAAGTTACTATCACGTTCCTTGCCTACGTCGAAATTTGTTTGATAAGCATCAAAAAGGTTTTTAACACCTACAAAAAATTCGATATTACTATCTAACTTTTCTAATTCAAAATTATAGCTTGTTTTAATTCCTAGATTAAAGAAGTTTGGTGATTTAAAATATTCGTCATTCCCTAAGTTTAAATCAGAAGCTAAGTGCAATATATCCATTTTACCTGTATAGACTAAATTTAAAGCGGTTTTAAATTTCTGATTAGGAGTGTATGTTGCTGTTGCATATCCGTAAGTAGTTGGAGTGCGTAAAAATTCTTTTTTCGGATTTAAAGCATCAGAATTATTAATAGCAGTATTGTATTTACTTGATTGATATGTGAAACCAGCGTCAAACTGAAAAATTCCGTCATAGTTTAATCTTGTTTCTAAAGTTATTCCTTTTACAATAGCGCCATCACCATTTTTTTTTTCAAAAACTTCACCAAATTCATCTTCACCTATAGTTTCTAAAAAGAAAGCATCTTTTAAGTTGGTATAAAAGCTTTCAACCGTAAAGCCGTATATATAATGTTCGGTTGGTTGATCGTAATTAAAAGAAACGGTATAACTATTAGAGCGTTCTCTTTTTAAATCATTAGCAAGTTGTACTCTCGATATTCCACCACCTGCAAAAGCAATGTGTAAATCGGTATCAAAAGCTTGTGGTGCTCTAAATCCTGTTCCCCAAGTGGCTCTTATTTGTGTTTTCTCAAAAGGTTTAAAAAGTAAAGAAACTCGTGGACTTGCCACGTTGTTGGTGATTAATTTTTTGGTTCCGTCTCTTTTTAAAGCATCTAATTTATGATGATCGTAACGAACACCTGCAAGTAAATTCCACTTTTCGTTTATTTCCCAATCACTCTGAAAAAAGAATCCGTAGTTTTTAGTAATCTGATCAACAACATATTTATAAGCAACAATTTCGTCATACACATCATCTTGTACAAATTCACCACCAATAGTTAATACATTATTTCCTTGTAAGAAATCTTCTAGTTTATGATTAAACTGAATTCCACCTTGAAACGTAGTAGTTTCTGAATTTCCATAAGGCGGATTTGCCAAATGAACTGTATCTTCTTGAGTTCCTATTTCTGGGCGAATACCTGTGTAATGATCTCTGCCTGTATATTGAGAAGCAAAATAGGTAATTAATGAGCTTTTATCTTCATTAAAATTAATTTGATAATCAATATTACCAACATATACATCATGTGTTCTTTCTTCGGATTGTAATGCAAAATGTGGTGCGTTTTTAATCATTTCGCCACCATAACGATATTCATTCATTTTACTGAAGTTAATTTCTAACTTCTGATTTTCTGTTGGTAAGAAAAACAAATTAGTACCAAATGAGTTGTTTTTTAATTGAGGTAATTCAGAGAAGTTATCGCCATTATGATCGTAAATTTCTCGAGCTCTATTATTTATGAAAAAAGAAATTCCAGCATTTTTAGCATCATTAACAACGGTTGCATTACCAGCAATGATATGATCTGAAGCGCCTTTAAAATTTTGATAAGTGTATTGAATACTATAATCGTCTTTTTTAGGAACATTAGTAATCACATTAACAGTACCTCCAATAGCGCTCGATCCGTATAATGCAGAGCCGCCACCGCGAACAACTTCAATACGATCTATCATATTGGTAGGTATTTGCTCTAAACCATATAAACCGGTTAGTGGACTAAAAATTGGTCGTCCATTTATTAATATTTGAGAATAACCACCTGCCAAACCGTTCATACGTAATTGCGTGTAATTACAAGTTTGGCAGTCAGTTTCTACACGTAAGCCGGTCTGAAATTTTAAACCTTCAGATAAGTTGCATGCTTGTACGTCTGCTAAAGTTTCACTGTTAATTACGTTTACAATTACAGAATTTTTAGTACTTCGCCTATCCGTTCTTGTTCCTGTTACAGTAACTTGATCTAAAATCTCAGCAGTTTCAGTTAAAATAAAATCTACTTTTTTTTCTTCTGATGATTTTAAGTTGATGTTTTTTCTTTCTGATAAAAACCCAATAGAAGAAGCAATTAAAACAAATTTACTTTTTGATGTTTCTATCGTGTAATTTCCGTTTTCATCAGTTGTTGTTCCAATGTTTGTTCCTTTTACGAGAATGTTTACAAAAGGGATTGTCTCTCCCTTTAGGTTGGTTGTTTTTCCTGTAATTATTTGTGCTTTTATAAAGGTGGTTGCAAATAGAATAATTAAAAAAACAGCATTTTTCATGGGTACTTTATTTATTATTTTTCTACAAAGGTAAAATAATTTTTAGATAAGACTAAAAATTATTTTATATAAATGAAAATTTATATATTTGTAAAGTCAAAAAAATACAATGTTTAGTCAGTCAGAAGAAAATTATATAAAAACCATTTATCACCTAGCAGCAATATCTGATAAAGGAATTAGCACAAATGCTATTGCTAAGCGGTTAAAAACAAAAGCTTCTTCGGTAACAGATATGATTAAAAAGCTATCTGATAAAGAAGTGGTTGTTTATAAAAAGTATCAAGGTGTTACGTTAACCGAGCTCGGAAAAAAAACTGCGGCTAGCATTATTCGTAAACATCGATTGTGGGAGGTTTTTTTGGTAGAAAAACTTAATTTTTCTTGGGATGAAGTGCATGAAGTAGCTGAGCAATTAGAGCATATAAAATCGCCAAAACTAATAGACGAGTTAGATGCTTTTTTAGGGCATCCTAAAAGAGATCCACATGGAGATCCAATTCCTGATAAAGACGGAAATTTACCGCAAATAAAAAAAAGCTTGTTAGCTACACTGCAAAAAAACGAAAAAGGAGTTTGTGTAGGTGTTAACGATACTTCTTCTGAGTTTTTACGTTTTTTAGACAAGCAAGAAATCGGATTAGGACTCAATATACAAGTGTTAGACAAAGAACCTTTTGATGATTCTTTTTTAGTGAAAATCAACGAGAAAGAAATGACGATTTCAAATAAAGTAGCAAACAATATTTATATACAAAAAAATTAAGATGAAAAGAATAGCATTATTATTTGTAATCTTATTAGCAGTAAGTTGTGGTAAAAAAGCAAAAAACGAAAACGGTAAATTAAAAGTAGTTACAACCACTACGATGATTACCGATTTAGTAAAAAATATTGGAGGCGATAAATTAGAGGTTAAAGGTTTAATGGGTGCAGGAGTAGATCCGCATTTGTATAAAGCTAGTGAAGGTGATGTTTCAAAATTATTTAATGCTGATGTTGTTATTTATAACGGATTACATTTAGAAGGGAAATTAGAAGAGGTTTTTGAGAAAATGCAACATCAAAATAAAAAAACGGTTGTTGTTTCTGATGTAATTAATAAGAAGAACTTGATAAGCTCAGCGTTATTCGCTTCAAATTACGATCCTCATATTTGGTTTGATCTTAATAACTGGAGGAAGATAACATCGTATGTAACAGAAAAATTAGCAGCAATTGATGCCAAAAATGCTGCTTTTTATCAGCAAAACGCGAAAGAATATTTAAATAAACTAGTAGCTTTAAACAAAGAGGTTGAAAGTAAAATAAATGAATTGCCAATAGAGAAAAGAATTTTGGTAACTGCACACGACGCTTTTAATTATTTCGGAAATCAGCATCAGTTTAATGTTGTAGGCTTACAAGGATTATCAACAGCAACAGAAGCTGGTGTTCAGGATGTTCAGAAGTTAGCAAAATTTATCATAGCAAATAATGTAAAAGCAATTTTTGTAGAAAGTTCTGTTCCAAAACGAACTATTGAGGCTTTACAGGAAGCTGTAAAATCTAAAGGACAAGAGGTTGTAATTGGCGGAACATTATATTCTGATGCATTAGGAAATGCAGGAACAGAAGAAGGAACTTATATAGGTATGTATAAAGCAAACGTGAATACCATTGTTAACGCATTAAAATAATATGGAAACAAAATACGCAGTGACGGTAGATGATTTAACAGTTGCTTATAATTACAAGCCAGTACTTTGGGATATTGATTTAGCCATTCCTGAAGGAGTTTTAATGGCGATTGTTGGGCCAAATGGCGCAGGAAAATCTACCTTAATAAAATCTATTTTAGGAATTATAAATCCCATTGCAGGAAGTGTTTCTATTTATGGGAAACCATATGATAAACAACGAAAATTAGTTGCTTATGTTCCGCAAAAAGGAAGTGTAGATTGGGATTTCCCTACCACAGCTTTAGATGTTGTTATGATGGGAACCTATGGAAGTTTAGGTTGGATAAAACGCCCAGGGAAATCACAGAAAAAAACAGCATTAGAAGCACTAGAAAAAGTGGGGATGTTAGCTTTTAAAAGTAGGCAAATCTCTCAGCTTTCAGGCGGTCAACAACAACGTGTTTTTTTAGCCAGAGCATTGGCACAAGACGCATCCATCTATTTTATGGATGAACCTTTTCAGGGAGTAGATGCAACTACAGAAATCACCATTATCAATATTTTAAAAGAATTACGAAAAGCAGGAAAAACAGTGGTTGTAGTGCATCACGATTTGCAAACCGTTCCTGAATATTTCGATTGGGTAACTTTTTTAAATGTAAAGAAGATTGCAACAGGTCCTGTAAAAGAAATTTTTAACGATGATAATCTAACGAAAACTTACGGAATTAACTATAAAGTAAGTGTACAGCAATAAGTTTTTTGGATTTTAGTGAATAGAGGTTAGAAAAAAAATCAATAAAAATGAGAGAAATAAAATTCAAGTTTGAAGATTTGAAAGTGTATCAAAAAGCACTTGAATTTGTCGATTTTTCTTATGAAACATCAAATAATTTTCCAGATACAGAACGTTATGGGTTGAAATCTCAATTTAATAGAGCAGCTGTTTCTATTGTATTAAATATTGCTGAAGGTTCAGCAGATACAGACAAACAGTTTAATAGATTTTTGCAAATAGCATTAGGTTCTACAAATGAATGTGTTGTTTGTGTTTCTATTGCAAAACGACAAAATTTTATTTCTGAAGAATCTGAAAATGAAATTCGTGAAAAATTAGTAGAACTTTCAAAGATGATTATAGGTCTACAAAAATATTTGCGTAACAAAAATACTAACCTCTAAAAACTAACTACTATCGACTTTTCTGAATATTTTAAACTCGTTTTTACAGATTATACGCTTCGAACAATTACTATTGGTACTGCAATTTTAGGCGCTATTTGTGGTATGCTAGGTAGTTTTGCAGTGTTAAGAAAACAAAGTTTATTGGGCGATGCAATTTCACACGCATCATTACCTGGTATTGCCATTGCATTTTTAATTACAGGCACAAAAGATACTAATATTTTGTTACTAGGAGCTTTGATAAGTGGATTAATAGGAGCTTTTTGGATACGCGGAATTGTAAAAAACACACACTTAAAAACAGATACTGCTTTAGGTCTTATTCTTTCTGTTTTCTTCGGATTCGGAATGTTACTTTTAACTTTTATTCAGAAATTACCAAACGCAAATCAATCAGGTTTAGATAAATTTCTATTTGGTCAGGCAGCAACATTGTTAATTAAAGATGTTTGGTTTATGGCTATAGTAACGGCTATTTGTTTAGCGGTATTATTACTTTTTTGGAAAGAATTTAAACTCTTATTATTTGATGCAGATTATGCAAAAACCTTAGGTTTTAATATAAAATTTATAGATGCTTTAATAACCTGTTTCATCGTATTAGCAATTGTTTTAGGATTGCAAACAGTAGGTGTTGTTTTAATGAGTGCTATGTTGTTGGCGCCAGCAGCAGCAGCGCGTCAATGGACAAATAGTTTAAGCACGATGGTGGTTTTAGCAGCTGTTTTTGGTTTGCTTGCTGGAGTTATTGGTACAGGAATTAGTGCAAGTGAATCTAATTTATCTACAGGACCTGTAATTGTGTTAGTTGCCGCAGTATTTGTAGTGTTTTCATTTATATTTTCACCTTCAAGAGGATTGCTTTTTCGTCAAATTCGTTTTTTAAAAAATAGAAGAGATTTACAATTACATAAAACCCTGTCTTTTATGTTTGATTTGGTAAAAACACACGAAGATAAATCGCATCCGCATGCGGTGAAAATATTAAACAACTTTCAAGGGTATACCAGAGGTACTTTAAAAGAATTAGAAGAAAAAAAATATATAAAAGTGCAAGGTAAAATGTGGTCGATGACGGAGGAAGGATACCAGTTTGCAGGTAATTTGTATAATCAACATGTAGAAAATGAGTAGTGCTCAGATAGAAATACAATTAATAGCAAGTTTAGTAGCAGTAGCTTGTGCAATACCTGGTGTGTTTTTGGTATTGCGGAAAATGGCCTTAATTAGCGATGCTATTAGCCATTCGATTTTACCTGGTTTGGTAATCGGTTTTTTTATTACACACGATTTAAATTCTCCTTTATTGATTTTAATGGGAGCCTTATCAGGAATTTTAACCGTGGTATTGGTTGAGTATATTCAGAAAACAAAATTGGTAAAAGAAGATACGGCAATTGGTTTAGTTTTTCCGGCATTGTTTAGTATTGGTGTACTTTTAATAGCCAAAAACGCAAACGATGTTCATTTAGATGTAGATGCTGTTTTATTGGGTGAATTGGCTTTCGCACCGTTTGATAGATTAATAATTAACGGAACAGATATCGGACCTAAATCATTATGGATCATAGGAACAATATTGGTAATTACCTTAGGCCTTTTAATCGCTTTTTTTAAAGAGTTAAAAATAAGTACGTTCGATGCTGGTTTGGCAACAGCTTTAGGTTTTTCACCAATTGTAATTCATTACGGATTAATGAGTGTGGCATCTATAACAACCGTCGGAGCTTTTGATGCAGTCGGAGCAATATTAGTTGTAGCTTTAATGATTGCGCCAGCGGCTACTGCTTATTTATTAACGAATGATTTAAAGAAAATGTTAGTTTTTTCAGGGTTATTTGGCGTGTTTTCGGCTATTTCGGGTTATTGGGTAGCGCATTGGCTAGATGCTTCAATATCTGGATCTATGATTAGCATGCTTGGTTTAGTTTTCTTCTTCGTGTATTTATTGGCTCCCAAAAGAGGGTTGATTTCAGTAATTTACAGAAACAGGCAGCAACAAAAAGAAGTGCAATTGCTTACTTTTTTGTTGCACTTAAATAATCATACTGAAAAAAGAGAAAGACATATTAATCATTTAAATGAGCATATAAATTGGCATAAAATAAAAGCAAAATCCGTAGTAGATTTAGCTAGAAAAAATAATATGATTGTTATAGAAAATCAAATTATATCACTTACCAAAAAAGGGAAAACCTTTACCGAAAAGGCAATAGATTATATTATAACAAACGACGATTCTAAGATCGAATCAATGAAAAAAGATTTCTTTTTGTTTAGAGGGTAAGTAACAATATTTCTGTTCTCTGCTTTCTTATTTTCTTTAAATAGGTTACTTTGCATAAAAAAATAACCTGTGCAAAATTCTTCTAATTTTGAAGTGTACAATGCTTCTGCTGGTAGCGGAAAAACGTTTACACTTGTAAAAGAATATCTAAAAGTTTTATTGAGTTCTGATGATATTTTTACTTTTCAGAAAATATTAGCGATTACATTTACCAACAAAGCAGCTGGTGAAATGAAAGAGCGTGTGTTAGAAAATTTGCAAGAATTCTCTGAAGGAAAAGAAAACGATTTGTTTGAAATTATTATCAATGAAATTAAAATTGATAAACAAACTGTTATAAGTAGAAGTAAAAAAATATTAGATGCTGTTTTACAAAACTACTCCGCTTTTTCAATTACTACGATTGATAGTTTTACCCATAAAATAATTAAAAGTTTTGCGTACGATTTAGGATTGTCGCTAAATTTTGAGGTTGAAATGGATGCTGTTTCTTTATTAAATGAAGCTGTTGATATATTGATTTCTAAAATTGGAACAGATAAAGATTTAACGAAATTATTAATTGATTTCTCCCTAGATAAAGCAGATGATGATAAATCGTGGGATATTTCGTTGGAGCTTAATGAGTTTTCTAGAATTTTATTAAATGAAGACGATACGAAGCATTTTAGAAAACTGGCGGATAAAAAGCTAGCTGATTTTACGAATTTCAAAACTAAACTTTCTAAATATCAAAAAGAGATAAAAAAGCGATTTATAGAAATTGGGAGTCAGGGAATAGCGGTTATAGAAACGGCACAAATAAATCATAAAGATTTTTATCGCTCTATGTTGCCGAATCATTTTTTGGCGTTGTCTCAAAATCCAGAGAAAGCAAAGTTTTTCGAAGATTCAAAGCTTCGCGAACGTATCGAAGAAAATAATTTTTATGCAAAGTCAAAATCAGACGATATAAAAAATGCCATTGAAAGCATTTTGCCTGAATTGTTGAATTTATACAGTCAATCAGAGGAATTGTATCAGCAATTTTTAATGAACAAATTGGCATTAAAAAGTATCATTCCGTTAGCTGTTTTAAATCATATTAATTTAGAGTTAACACATATAAAAGAAGAAAATAATATTCGATTAAATGCTGAGTTTAATCAATTAATTTCTGACAATATTAAAGATCAACCAGCGCCGTTTATCTATGAAAGAATTGGGCAACGGTTTATGCATTATTTTATTGATGAAATGCAAGATACATCAGTGTTACAATGGCAAAATATAATTCCGTTAATCGACAATGCATTAGCACAAGAAAAAAGTAATTTATTGTTGGTAGGTGATGGTAAACAAGCTATTTATCGCTGGCGTGGCGGTAAAGCAGAGCAGTTTATTTCTTTAGGATCGGATGTTGAGAATCCGTTTCATGTTCCGAAAGAAATAAAAACACTAGAGACTAATTATAGAAGTTATACAGAGGTAATTGATTTTAATAATCAATTTTTTCAGCACACGTCAAATTTTCTTCAAAATGAAAATTACAAACAATTATTTATTGAAGGAAATAAGCAGTTAACAACGGCAAAAAAAGGCGGATACGTTTCGTTGTCTTTTTTAGATAAGGAAGAAGAAAAAGAGGATGAGGTTTTAAAATATCCGAAGAAAATATTAGAAACCATTAAAAGTTTAGAAGCCGATTTTTCTTTAAATGAAATTTGTGTATTAGTCCGTAAGAAAAAAGACGGAATTGCAGTGGCAAATTATTTATCTGAAAACGGAATTAACATTATTTCATCAGAAACATTGTTGTTGCAAAATAGCTCGAAAGTAAATTTTATTGTTGCTGTTTTACAAGTAATTCAACATCCGAATGATAAAGAAGCATTGTTAGAGGTTTTGTATTTCTTACACGATCATTTAGAGCTGAAAACGGAAAAACATGCTTTTATATCAGCAATGATTCATCAGCCGAATGATGCAATTTTTAAAGAGTTATTAAGTTATCAAGTGTCTTTTGAGTTAGCCGATTTTCATCAATTACCGTTTTATGAAAAAGTAGAGGAAATCATCCGAAGTTTTAAATTGATAAACTCTTCAGATGCCTATGTGCAATTCTTTTTAGATGTGGTTTTAGAACAGCAGAGAAAAGGAACGAGTATTCAGGAGTTTTTAGATTTTTGGGAAGATAAAAAAGTAAATTTAAGCATTGTGGCTCCCGAAAGTGGAAACGCTGTTCAGGTTATGACGATTCATAAATCGAAAGGACTAGAATTTCCGGTGGTTATTTTTCCGTACGATTTAGAAATTTATCGACAAATAAATCCGAAAATTTGGTTAGATGATTTACCAGCCGACTTTGAAAATTTTAAGGAATTATTAGTGCCGTTTAATAAAGATTTAAAAGCTATAAATGATCGAAGTTTAGAAATATACGATCAACAAAGAGAAGAATTAGAATTAGATAATTTTAATCTTCTGTATGTAGCTTTAACGCGTTCGGTAGAGCAGTTACATATAATTACCGAATATAAACTTACGGCTAAAGGAGAAGAGAATGTTAATTTTTATTCAGGAATATTTATTAATTATCTAAAAGAAAAAAATCTATGGAATAATGATCAGTTAGAATACTCTTTTGGAAATTTAACAAGAATAAGTGAGCGTAAAGAAATCACTTCTTTAGCAGCGATTCAGGAAGAATTTATATCTACGCCTTGGCAAGAGCACAATATTCATATGTTGGCAAGTGCTTCAAAACTGTGGAATACCGAGCAAGGAAAAGCAATTGAGTTTGGAAACTTGATTCACGAAATGATGGCGAAAATTACAACCCAGCGCGATGTAGAAAAAATAGTGAATCAATACGAGCAACAAGGTGTAATAGATAAAGAACAAGCAAAAACGATTAAAACAGATATTAATAAAATAGTAAATCATTCAGATTTGCAGCATTATTATTCAAAAGAAGTAACTATATATAATGAGCGTGAAATTGTTGATGTTGATAATCAGATTTTAATTCCCGATCGATTGGTGCTTGATACGAATAATGCAGTAACTATTATCGATTATAAAACAGGAAAACCATCCAAGAGTTATCATCAGCAATTATTACGATACGAACGTGTGTTAAAATCGATGAATTTTAAGGTTGATAAAAAACTACTTATATATATTAATGAAGAAATTTTGGTTGAAGAAGTTTAACAATTAACTTTGACCTTTTAAATATAAATACCACATCGATTGTAGATGTAAATAAAATATAAATTATGTACGGAAAAATAAAAGAACAACTACAACAAGAAATTCAAGAGATTAAAGACGCCGGATTGTATAAATCAGAACGTATTATTACATCTTCTCAAGATGCTGCTATAAAAATAGCAACAGGCGAGGAGGTAATTAATTTTTGTGCAAATAATTATTTAGGATTGTCAAATAACCCAGAAGTAATTCAAGCAGCAAAAGACACTATGGATACGCATGGTTTCGGAATGTCATCTGTTCGTTTTATTTGTGGAACACAAGATATTCATAAGGAGCTTGAAGCAAAAATTGCAGAATTTTATACAACAGAAGACACTATATTGTATGCTGCTGCTTTTGATGCAAATGGTGGAGTTTTCGAACCGTTGTTAACAAAAGAAGATGCTATTATTTCAGATAGTTTAAACCACGCCTCTATTATAGACGGAGTTCGTTTGTGTAAAGCAGCTCGTTATCGTTATGATAATAATGATATGAGTTCTTTAGAAGCGCAGTTGATTGAAGCAAATAAACAAGAACACCGTTTTAAGATTATTGTTACTGACGGAGTTTTCTCTATGGATGGAATTGTAGCAAAGCTTGATGAAATTTGTGATTTAGCTGATAAATACGATGCAATGGTAATGGTCGATGAATGTCATGCTACAGGTTTTATCGGTAAAACAGGTCGTGGTACTGTTGAACTTAAAAATGTAATGGATCGTGTTGATATTGTAACCGGTACTTTAGGAAAAGCACTTGGTGGTGCAATGGGAGGTTACACAACAGGAAAAAAAGAAATTATAGAAATATTACGTCAGCGTTCACGTCCGTATTTATTCTCAAACTCATTAGCGCCATCTTTAGTAGGAGGTGCATTAAAAGTTTTTGATCTAATATCAAACGATACTTCTTTAAGAGATAAGTTAGAGTGGAATACCAATTACTTTAGAACAGAAATGGAGAAAGCAGGTTTTGATTTGGTTGGAGCAGACGCGGCAATTGTTCCAGTGATGTTATACGATGCAAAACTTTCTCAGAATATGGCAAATAAATTATTAGAAGAGGGTATTTATGTGATAGGTTTTTTCTTTCCGGTTGTGCCGAAGGAAAAAGCAAGAATACGCGTGCAATTGTCCGCAGCACATGAAAAAGAACACCTAGATAAAGCTATAAAAGCTTTTATAAAAGTAGGGAAAGAGCTGGGAGTGATTTAAATATCTTAAACGAAATCTTGCACTTATTGTAAGTTTTTGTAGATTTGCTTTTGTAAATAAGTTTTAACAACTTACATTTGCTAAATATATAAACGAACTTTTAATTTAAATTTTTTATAATGAAACAAATCAAATTAGCTGTGATAGCTTTGTTTACGTTCGCTACTTTAGGGACGGTAAACGCACAAGATTCTGACAACCCATGGGCTGTAGGATTTGGAGTTAACGCTGTAGACGTTAGAATTCCAACTGAATTTTCAGATTATGCAAAAGATTACGTAGGTACTGGTGACTGGAATGTTCTTCCTTCTATCTCTAGAATTTCTGTAGGAAAGTATTTAAACGATGGTTTTACTTTAGAATTAGCAGGATCTATAAATAAGATTGAAACGGTTTTAAGAGAAAATGATTCAGACGAACTTTATTGGGCTATTGATGCTAACGTAAAGTATGACTTAAATAACTTAGTAGGTGAAACTTCTTGGTTTGATCCTTATGTATATTTAGGGGGTGGTTACACTTCTTTAGCTGATCAAGGTGAAGGTATGTTAAATGCAGGTTTTGGTTTCAATACTTGGTTCAACGATAACTTAGGTTTAAACTTTCAAACTGGTGGTAAAAAAGAATTTAGTGATAAAGTACAAGATCACTTCCAGCATTCAGTTGGTTTAGTGTTTAAATTTGGTGGTACTGATACTGATGGTGATGGTGTTTTCGATAAAGATGATGCTTGTCCAGAGGTTGCAGGATTAAAAGAATTTAACGGATGTCCTGATACTGATAATGACGGAATTAAGGATGCAGATGATGCATGTCCAGAAGTTGCTGGTTTAGCAGCTTTAAACGGATGTCCTGATACTGATGGTGATGGTATTGCTGATAAAGACGATGCTTGTCCTACAGAAAAAGGAACTAAAGCTAACAACGGATGTCCTGATACTGATGGTGACGGTGTAGTTGATGGTAAAGATAAGTGTCCTGCAGTAGCAGGTCCTGCAGCAAACGCAGGTTGTCCTTGGCCAGATACTGATGGTGATAGCGTTTTAGATAAAGACGATAAATGTCCTAATGTAGCAGGTGTTGCTTCTAACAACGGATGTCCAGAAGTATTAATTACTAAGGAAGCTGAAAAGAAATTAAATGATTTCGCAAGAGCTATTTACTTTAACTCAGGAAAAACATCTTTTAGAGCTGGAGTTTCTGGTAAATTAGATTTAATTGCTGCGATCATGAAAGAATATTCTAAAGCTAAATTTAGTATTCAAGGTCACACAGATAGTCAAGGTAGAGCTGCTAGTAACAAAAAATTATCAGAAAGAAGAGCTAAGGCTGTTTTAGATTATTTAGTTGTGAAAGCTGGTATTTCTGCTGATAGATTAGTGTCTGCTGGATTTGGTGAGGACTATCCAATCGCTGATAACAAAACAAGAGCTGGAAGAGCTCAAAACAGACGTGTTGAAATTAAATTAACAAAATAATTTAGTTAAAACGTAAGTTTTATAAAATGCCTCACAAATGTGAGGCATTTTTTTTGTTCAATATTTTTAGTAAAAATAGCGTGAAACGTTTTTTAAATTCCACTAAAAAAATTACCTTTGCACTTTGAAAAATGAGCTAAAGCTTACATAGCAAATTAAATAACTTTAATTACATATAGTAATGTCTACAATAACAGGTAAAGTTTCTCAAATTATTGGTCCAGTTATCGATGTTGAGTTTAATACAGAAAATGCTGAATTACCAAAAATTTACGATTCATTAGAAATTAAAAAAGCTGATGGTTCAATTTTAGTATTAGAGGTTCAACAACATATAGGTGAAGATACAGTTCGTACCATTTCGATGGATGCGACAGATGGTTTAAGTAGAGGTACAGAGGTGATCGCTACAGGAAGCCCAATTCAAATGCCTATAGGAAGCGATATTTATGGTCGTTTGTTTAACGTAACAGGTGAAGCTATTGACGGATTAGGTAATTTACCTAAAACTGGTGATGCAGGATTATCAATTCACCGTCAAGCACCAAAATTTGAAGACTTATCAGTGTCAACAGAAGTGTTGTTTACAGGTATTAAGGTAATTGATTTAATTGAACCGTATGCAAAAGGAGGTAAAATTGGATTATTTGGTGGAGCAGGAGTAGGTAAAACCGTATTAATTCAGGAGTTAATTAACAACATCGCAAAAGGGCACGGAGGTTTATCTGTATTCGCTGGTGTAGGCGAAAGAACTCGTGAAGGAAACGATTTACTAAGAGAGATGTTAGAGTCAGGAATTATCAAGTATGGTGATGACTTTATGCACTCTATGGAAGAAGGAGGATGGGATTTATCTAAAGTAGATAAGCCAGGAATGAGAGACTCTAAAGCTACTTTCGTATTCGGACAAATGAATGAGCCGCCTGGAGCACGTGCACGTGTTGCTTTATCTGGTTTAACAATTGCAGAATATTTCCGTGATGGAGCAGGAGAAGCACAAGGAAAGGACGTTCTTTTCTTCGTAGATAATATCTTCCGTTTTACACAAGCAGGTTCTGAGGTATCGGCATTATTAGGTCGTATGCCATCAGCAGTAGGATACCAACCAACATTAGCTACAGAAATGGGAGCAATGCAAGAACGTATTACTTCTACTAAGAAAGGTTCTATTACATCTGTACAAGCAGTTTATGTGCCTGCAGATGATTTAACAGATCCAGCACCAGCAACAACGTTTGCTCACTTAGATGCAACGACAGTATTATCTCGTAAAATTGCAGAATTAGGTATTTATCCTGCAGTAGATCCATTAGATTCTACTTCAAGAATTTTATCTGCTGAAGTTTTAGGAGCTGAGCATTATGATACAGCAACAAACGTAAAAGAAATTTTACAACGATATAAAGAATTGCAAGATATTATTGCGATTTTAGGTATGGAAGAATTGTCTGAAGAAGATAAATTAGTAGTTCACAGAGCACGTCGTGTACAACGTTTCTTATCTCAGCCTTTCCACGTAGCTGAACAGTTTACAGGTATTCCAGGATGTTTAGTAGACATTAAAGATACTATTAAAGGGTTTAACATGATTATGGATGGAGAATTAGATAAATATCCTGAAGCAGCGTTTAACTTAAAAGGATCAATTCAAGAAGCAATTGATGCGGGAGAGAAAATGTTAGCTGAAGCATAATTCAAGTAACAATTAACAATAATTAATTCTATTGAAATTATGTTTTTAGAAATTGTAACTCCAGAAGCTATCTTGTTTTCATCAGAAGTAGATTCTGTTACTGTACCGGGTATTGACGGTGAATTTCAGATGTTAAATAATCACGCACCAGTTGTGTCTATTTTAAATAAAGGAACCGTAAAAGTACACGTACATACGCAAAATCACTTAGTTTTTGATGATTTACATGGCAGTATAGTAAGTTTACCAGAAGATGATAAAGTGTTAACTTTAGCTATCAAATCTGGAACTTTAGAGATGAAAGATAATAAAGTAATTATCCTAGCAGATTAATTACTTAAACATCATAAAAAAAAGCCAAACGTAAAGTTTGGCTTTTTTTGTTTTATAAAGAATTTTACTATCTATTTTAATTACCTTTGTACTAATGAATACAGTATTTTTATTTATAGGAGGTCCAGAGATTTTTGTAATCTTGTTATTAGTCGTTATGTTATTCGGAGCAGATAAAATTCCAGAAATAGCTAGAGGATTAGGAAAAGGTATACGTCAAGTTAAAGACGCTACAAATGATATAAAAAAGGAAATAAACAACAGTGCCAAAAATCAAGGTATAGATACCGACTTCGTAAAAGATATTAATAAAGAAGTTAATAAAGTTAAAGACAATATTGATGATTTTACGGGACCTATAAAGCGTAGGTAGTAAAAATTATTTAACTCTACTTATTGTTAAGCCATCTCTTATCGGCAATAAAACAGTTTCTAAGCGGCTATCTTCATTAAGCTTCTTATTATATTCTAAAAGAATTTTAGTGTCAATATCTTTCGGATTTACTTCTTCAACTACCTTTCCACTCCAAAGTACATTGTCAGATAAAATAACACCACCGCTATTCATTTTCTCAATAATTAAATCGAAATAATTTAAATAATTTGATTTATCAGCGTCAATAAAAACCAAATCGAATTTAGTGTCTAAAGTCGGGATAATATCAATTGCATTTCCAATATATTGATGGATCTGATTTTTGTAATCTGATTTTTGAAAATAAGTAGTTTGTAGCTCTTCTAATTCTTCATTCTTATCAATAGTATAAAGATTTCCATTTTTTGCTAAACCTTCAGCTAAAGACAGTGCAGAATAGCCCGTGTAAGTACCAATTTCTAAAATAGACTTCGGGTTAATTAATTTTGAAATCATCGATAATACTCTTCCTTGAAAAGCACCGCTTAACATTCTAGGGTTTAATACTTTTTGCCAAGTTTCTTTAGTTAATTCTTGTAATATTTTTGGCTCTTGCTGTGAGTGATTAACAACATAAGTATCAATTTTTTCAGGAAGAAAATGCATGCTTTTATTTTTTGGTTCAAAGGTATAAAAAAACGGAACTCATTATAAAATAAATTCCGTTTCAATCTTAAAAACAATTGTATCAATTTAACTGACGTAATTTTTCTTTAAGTATGTCTTTATCTTGGTTTGATAAACACTTTGTTTCACTTTTACAATTAGCAGCTTTCATTTTAAAAAGATCTGACATTTTACTATTTTGCGTAGTATATGTTTTGCATATTTTACAAACTATTAGGTGCCAATTAAGCTGTATTTTTTCATAAAATGATGCTTCTCCATATTGTGCTTTATCACAAATTGTAGTTGCTTCATTACATGTTAATTTAAATTTTTTAAACATTACCTCTTACTTGTTAAACCAATTTGTTTCCATACAGCTCCTTAACTGCGTTCTTGCTCTGTGGATGATTACCCATAAATTTGACGGAGTGATATTTAGTTCCTTACAAATTTCCTCAGTCTCAAATTCTTGTATGGTTTTCATTCTGAAAACCATAGCATATTTTTCCGGTAATTTATCTATACAGCTATCTAATTGAGATTTCAATTCAACGTTTTCAATACTTTTATCAATCTCATTATCCCAAGATTGTGGTACACGTTCTTCAATCCAATCTCCTTCATTTTCACCATTTTCATAAAAATTCATCCTAACTTCAGCTTGTCCTTTTTTAGAATTTATTTTTCGATAATGATCTATCACTTTTCTTTTTAATATAGAAACCAACCAAGTTCTTTCACTAGCTTTACCTTTAAAATTTTTAGCAGATTTAAGTCCAGCAAAAAAAGTTTCTTGAACTAAATCTTTAGCGATATTAGAGTCATTTACACGTGCAACAGCATAATTAAATAAATAATCAGCATAAGCATCTACCCAGTTATTTGGAGATAAAGTGTTGGATTTGTTTGTTTGGTTCATTGCCCCAAATATAAGTTATTTTTTATTTAATGAAACTTCATATATTCTGCTTAATCCATTAGCGTTACTATTTATAAAATTAATGGTTTCTTTCATCGTTTTACTTGATTTAAAGCTTTTTGGGATAGTACTTTTATTTGTAGTGTAGTATAGCATATTAGTGTTTGAGTCAACAAACGGACAGTAATCTAATTTTTTACTATTAATTTCTTTTCCTAAATGTTTTGCAGGCAACCAATTGTTATTATTATCTTTTCTACTGATGTATAAATCGCCTTGACCTAAATCGTCTTTTCTTCCGTACGATGTAAATATAATATAGCTTTCATCTGGAGCTACAAAAGCATTGAATTCATATTTTTCTGAATTTACATTAGTACTTAATGAAACAGGTGTTGTATATTTATTATCAATAAACCTACTTACATAAATGTCTTCTTTTCCTTTTGAGCTAGCGTAAGAAGCAGTAAAAAACAAATCACCATTATTTGTAACCGACGGATAAAATTCATCCGCTACAGTATTAATTACTTCGCCAACGTTTATAGGTTTAGACCAGTCATCAGTTATTGATTTCCTTACAACATACCAAATATCAATATCTTTTTTAATTTCATTTGAAGTATTATTTTTTCTGTTGGAAGCAAAAAATAATCTTAATCCATCTGGTGATAAAAAAGGTTCTAAATCTTTATATTTCCCTGAAAAAGCTACCGTTTCAGGTTCAGTCCACAAATGATTTATTTTTTTTGAAAATGCTATAAATGAGTATTCTTTCGTATAGCTTTCTACAGTAAAATAAAATTCATCACCAGTATTATTTAGAGAAAAATCCCTAACATTAGGTAATCCGTTAAATAATTTAGGTAAGAACATTTTAGCTTCTTGAGCATTGATGTTTTGAAAAAGTAATAGAAAGATAATTAATATTTTTTTCATTTTATTTTTTTAAAGATTTGCAGTCGGTTTTTCGTCTCATATCTACCAAGTAAATTATCTTCCATTTTCCGTTATCATTGAATAATTGAAAAGAGTTTGCGCCACAATGGCTAAATTTATCATTTAAATAAAATTCATAAGGAATCCAAACAGAAGCTAAATTACCATCAATATGAATTTGCCAAGAAAGAATTTTTTCTAAATAAGTATGTTCACTTTTTTTATTCGCAATTCCTGTCAGTAATTTTTCTCTACTATCGGTTACTAATTTTTTATTTTCCTCTTTATCCGTAAAAGTAGTCTGTATTTTAATTGTTGAATGTAAGGTTGAACTAACTAAAGTACTATCACCCTTATGAAGTCCGTCAAAAAAAGTTTCAATAGTCTTTTTTATAGCGATGTTTTCTGTGGTGTTTTGGGCGTTAACAACGGTAGTAAGAATAAAAATAATAAATAGTGTAATTATCTTAGGCATGATAGTTTGGCTTTTAAAAAAGTGAAATTATTAAAAACGAACTCAGTTATAATATAATTAACAGAAGATTAACGACTTCTGTAAATATTATCTAATCTCTTAGGAACTTAAATTTAAGAGATAATTCAAGCGAATAATTGCGTATTTTTACAATCAAGAAAATTTAAAACAATGTCAGTAGCTAAAAAACAATATAAAAGAGTAACAACGAAGTCTTTAGTGGATATGAAAGCAAACGGAGAAAAAATCTCTATGCTAACTGCTTATGATTATACGATGGCAAAAATTGTAGACGGAGCGGGAATTGACGTTATTTTGGTAGGTGATTCGGCATCAAACGTAATGGCGGGACATGAAACAACCTTGCCTATCACTTTAGATCAAATGATTTATCATGCAAGTTCTGTGGTAAGAGCTATTGAGCGTTGTTTAGTGGTGGTAGATTTACCTTTTGGTAGTTACCAATCAGATCCTAAAGAAGCATTGCGTTCTGCCATTAGAATCATGAAAGAGTCGGGAGGGCATTCAATAAAATTAGAAGGTGGTAAAGAGGTAAAAGATTCTATCAAACGTATTTTAAATGCGGGTATTCCGGTAATGGGACATTTAGGATTGACACCTCAATCTATCTATAAATTCGGAACCTATACAGTAAGAGCAAAAGAAGAGGAAGAAGCAGAACAATTAATAAAAGATGCTTTAATGTTAGAAAGAATAGGGTGCTTTGCGCTTGTTTTAGAGAAAGTGCCAGCTGGTTTGGCTAAAAAAGTAGCGGATGCGCTTACAATACCTGTTATTGGTATTGGAGCCGGAGCAGGCGTAGACGGACAAGTATTAGTTACTCATGATATGATTGGAATGACACATGAATTTAATCCGCGTTTTTTACGTAGATATTTAGATTTATACTCAGAAATGACAGGCGCTTTTCAAAATTATATAGCCGATGTGAAATCGCAAGATTTTCCTAGTGAAAAAGAACAATATTAAGCTGAAAAGTCTTCTGAAAAGAAGGCTTTTTTTTATCAGATAAAAAATGAAAATACTTCACTTAGATTCAAATCACCCTTTGTTATTAGAGCAATTAAATAATGCAGGTTTTACGAATGAAGAAGATTATAAGTCTACAAAATCAGAAATTGAAGCCAAAATTCATCGCTATGACGGAATCATCATCCGAAGTAGATTTTCTATTGATGCCACTTTTTTAGATAAAGCAACCAATCTTAAGTTTATTGGTAGAGTAGGTGCTGGTTTAGAAAATATAGATTGTGACTATGCCGAGAAAAAAGGCGTGTATTTAATTTCGGCTCCCGAAGGAAACAGAAATGCCGTTGGTGAGCATACTTTGGGAATGTTATTATCACTTTTTAATAAGTTGAATAAAGCAGATAAAGAAGTTAGAAATGGTAAATGGTTGCGAGAAGAAAATCGCGGAATTGAACTCGACGGAGAAACAGTTGGTTTAATTGGTTATGGTAATATGGGGAAGTCTTTTGCAAAAAAACTTCGTGGTTTTGATGTAGATGTAATTTGCTATGATATTAAGCCAAATGTTTGTGATGAAAACTGTACCCAAGTTTCATTAAAAGAATTGCAAGAAAAAACAACTGTTTTGAGTTTGCATACTCCACAAACAGCTTTAACGATGAACATGGTTAATGCTGATTTTATCAATACTTTTTCGAATCCTTTTTGGTTCTTAAACACGGCAAGAGGAAAATCGGTAGTTACTGCCGATTTAGTGGATGCTTTAAAATCTGGTAAAATTTTAGGTGCAGGTTTAGATGTTCTAGAATACGAGAAAAAGTCATTCGAAAATTTATTTCAAAAAAATGTAATAGCTAATATGTCATCTCGAGCGGAGTCGAGAGACGAAATGCCAGAAGCATTTAAATATTTAATAAAATCAGAAAATGTATTGCTTTCTCCACATGTTGCAGGTTGGACAGTTGAAAGTAAAGAAAAACTAGCACAAACAATTGTAGATAAAATAAAATCAAAATTTTGTTAACTTGTAGCTTTTAAAATCAGATAGCATGAAATACGAAGCCAATTCACCTGAAAAATATATTGCACAAGTTCCGGAAGAGCGACAAGCAGTTCTAGAAAAATTACGAAATACTATTAAAAACAATCTTCCGCAAGGTTTTGAAGAAGGTATGAGTTATAATATGATTGGCTATTATGTACCGCATGCTCTATATCCAGATGGTTATCATTGTGACCCTAAATTACCACTGCCGTTTATAAGTATTGCTTCACAGAAAAATTCAATCAATTTATATCATATGGGTTTGTATGCTAAACAGGAATTATACGATTGGTTTGTTGCTGAATATCCGAAGCATTGTAAACGTAAATTAGATATGGGTAAAAGTTGTATTCGATTCAAGAAAATAGAAGAAATACCGTTTGATTTAATCAAAGAACTCTGTACAAAAATGACCGTTAAAGAATGGATTGCTATTTATGAATCAGCGATAAAAAAGAAATAATGAAAAAAGGTAAAGTTTTAGGAATAGGCGGTGTGTTTTTTAAAACCGAAAACGTATCAGAAACCAAAGATTGGTATAAAAACAACTTAGGTTTTAATACAGATGATTGGGGTTGTACTTTTTGGTGGAAAGATAACGAAGGAAAAAAAGCATCTACACAATGGAGTCCGTTTACAAAAGACACTAAACATTTTCAGCCATCAGATAAAGATTTTATGTTTAACTATCGCGTAGAAAATTTAGTAGAATTATTAGAAGAGCTAAAAACAAAAGGAGTGCAGGTTTTAGGCAAGATAGAAGAGTATGATTATGGTAAGTTTGGTTGGATTATAGATTTAGACGGAAATAAAATTGAACTTTGGGAGCCAAAAGACGAAGCTTTTTTATAAATTCGGCATCAACTAATTATTAAAAACAAAAAAAATGAATGTAATTGATGAAAATGGAAAACCAGTTCCAACTCAAGAAAGTAAACGAATTTTAGCAGGTATTCTAGCAATAGTAATTGGATCATTAGGTATTCATAAATTTATCTTAGGGTATACAAAAGAAGGTATTATTCAAGTTGTATTAACGTTTGTAACTTGTGGTTTTGCTTCTTTAGTGCCTTTTATAGAAGGAATTATCTATTTAACAAAATCTGATGAAGAGTTTATTCAAACATACCAAGTAAACCAAAAAGGTTGGTTTTAATCTAAAAAAGAAACACTTTATTTAGATTATAAAAAATAAAAAGCGCCAATATTGGCGCTTTTTATGTTTAATGAAAATTGTAATTATTTTTTTCTAAAAGCTAATGCTTCTTGCTTTTTTTCTTCATTACGCTCAATTTTATGGTCAGGTCTTGTCCATTTAGGTTTTTCACCTAAGTTTTCAAATTTAGAATCTTTTGCTTCAACCGATTGTGGTTGTACTTTTTTAGTAAATGGTTTTTGAGGATTCATTCCTAGCATTTCAAACATTTTCATGTCTTCATTTACATCAGGATTCGGAGTTGTAAGTAACTTGTCACCTGCAAAAATAGAATTTGCTCCTGCAAAGAAACACATTGCTTGTCCTTCTCTACTCATTTGAGTTCTTCCTGCTGATAAACGTACTTGCGTTTCTGGTAAAACAATACGTGTAGTAGCTACCATACGCACCATATCCCAAATTTCTACAGGCTTTTCATCTTCTAACGGAGTTCCTTCAACAGCAACTAATGCGTTAATTGGTGTAGATTCTGGTTGCGGATCTAAAGTAGATAAAGCAACTAACATTCCTGCTCTATCTGCTGCGTTTTCTCCCATTCCAATAATTCCACCCGAACAAACCGTTACGTTTGTTTTACGAACATTACTAATTGTATCTAAACGATCTTGGTAACCACGTGTAGAAATTACTTCCTTATAATACTCTTCTGATGAATCTAAATTGTGATTATAGGCATATAAACCAGCTTCTGCCAAACGTTGTGCCTGATTTTCGGTAACCATACCTAAAGTACAACAAACCTCCATATCTAGCTTGTTAATGGTTCTTACCATGTCTAAAACTTGGTCAAATTCTGGTCCGTCTTTTACGTTTCTCCAAGCAGCTCCCATACAAACACGAGAACTTCCGCCCGATTTTGCTCTTAAAGCCTGTGCTTTTACTTGCTGAACCGACATTAAATCGTTTCCGTCAACATTGGTGTGGTAACGTGCCGCTTGCGGACAGTATCCACAATCTTCAGAACAGCCACCAGTTTTTATAGATAACAGTGTAGAAACCTGCACCACATTAGGATCATGACTTTTTCTATGCACCGTTGCAGCTTCATATAAAAGCTCCATCATCGGTTTGTTATATATCTCAAGAACTTCTTCTTTCGTCCAATTATGTCTTACTTCACTCATAAATTCAAGTTGTTTGTGTTGTCAAAAATAAAAAAACTAATTGGCTTTTTATTTCTTTTTAGAAGCTATTTCCTGCTTTCGCTACTCGCTTTTTTTTAAAAAATAAAAAAGAGCTCAAACAAACCGCTCTATCAGGGCTAAACTTGTTTGTAAAGAGAGAGTAATTTCTATGTCTTAATAGTTAACCTCCATTCTTTATTGTCAAATTTAGCGGAGTCGAGATTGTTTTAAGCTTAACGAGTTCTCGACTCCGCTCGAACAGACAATTAATAGATCGTGTTTTGATAATAATATCTAAGTCAACCTGAACTTGTTTTAGGTTCTCATAATGAGTCAACACTGTTTGTTGTAAAGATGCGATTCTGAAATAAATTCAGAATGACGCGCTTGTATCGAGTTCTGAATCAAAACAGTTATTTATTAACTATTTTTATCCGTAGAAAGTAAAGAATTGCTAAAAACAAAAATTCCGCTATGAAAGCGGAATTTTATACTTGTTATTTTAAAGTTTAAGAAGGCGAATTATCTTCTTTAGCTTCTTCAATATTTGTAGTCGGTAATTCTTTACCTTTTAAATACTCAGGCAATTCCATACCAGCCATATTAAACATTTCTTGTAAAGGTGGTACTGCTTTGTACATTCCAGAAATAAAGTTAGACGTTGATGATTTACCGTCTTTTCCGCCACCGTTTTCCCAAACAGTAATTTTATCAATCTTAATATTTTTAATAGCTTCGGCTTGTGTTTTAACCAGTTCTGGTAATTTATCAGCAATTAAAAGTAAAACGGCGTCTTTAGAGCTATTACCAGCTGCTTTTACAACCTGATCTAAACCAGCTGCTTGCTTTGTTAAAACTTCATACAAACCTTGTGCTTCCGCTTGTGCTTTAAATAAAATGGCATCGGCTTCACCTTTTGCAATTCTTCTAATATTTTCAGCTTTTGCTTCCGCATCAATTTCAACTTTTCTTTTATCAATTTCGGCAGGCACAATAATATCTGCTAATTGAGAAGAGCGTTCTCTTTCTGCCCTAGCAACTTCTGCATCTTGCTCTGCAGCATACGATTCTTTTAATGCGTTTGCTGTTTGTACTTTTTCTGATGCAATTGCGGTACGTTCTGCTTCTGCTTCACGCTGTCTACGTAAAGAATCTGAATTAGCTACGGCAATCTTTGCTGTGTTTTCTCCTTCTACAGCTTTTGCATTTGCAGCAGCTACCTGACTTCTTTCGTCTTGTACAGCATTTGCTTCACCAATAGAACCATCTCTTGTTTTTTCGGCAACAGATTTACGAGCGGCGTTAATTGCATGTGCAGCGGCTTCTTTACCTAAAGCTTCAATATAGCCAGATTCATCAACAATATCTGTAATATTTACGTTGATTAATTTTAATCCTACTTTCTTTAATTCTGTTTCTACAGACTGAGAAATATTGGTTAAAAACTTATCTCTATCATTGTTAATTTCTTCTATATCCATAGAAGCAACAACTAAACGTAACTGACCAAAAATAATTTCTTGCGCCAAATCTTGAATACTATCTTGATCTAAACCTAACAATCTTTCTGCAGCATTCTGCATAATTCCTGGCTCTGTAGAAACTCCAATTGTAAATCTACTTGGTACATTTACACGAATATTTTGTTTAGAAAGTGCGTTTACTAAATTTACTTCTATCGAAATAGGTGTTAAATCTAAAAATTGATAATCTTGAATTACCGGAAAAATAAATGCGGCTCCACCATGAATACATTTTGCCGATTGGCCACCACCAACTTTACCATAAACTACTAAAATTCTATCCGAAGGACATCTTTTATAGCGTTTAATTAGAGTGATAAATAAGATAAAAATAAATAGAATCGCAATAATGATTCCGATAGGTCCTGCAAACCCATCAATTTGTAATAATGTTCCTTTTAGCATAGTCAATTTTTATTTTTGAGGTTCAATGATTAATAATCCGTTTGGTGTTACTTCAATTACTTTTATCACAGTTCCCTGTGTTAAATCTGTATCGCAATTTGTAAGTGCCTCTAATTCTCTTAACGAGTTTTGTACTTTAACATGTACTTTTCCTATTTTAGATTTTTTAGCTCCTACGGTTAAATACACTTCGCCAATTGCGTTTAGCGCGTTTTCCATTTTTAAAGTTCCGCTAGAAGTTAATTTACTGATGTAGTAAAATAACGCAGCCATTGCTGTCATCATTAATAATCCACAGAAAATAGAAATAAATAAGGTAATACCTTTTGAGTTTCCTGCATCGATACTTGCAATTCCGCTCCATCCAAAAATGGTGAAAAAAGCAACCATGTTTTTAAAGGTGAAAAATTGAAATCCGGCACCAGTATCGGCATCTATTTCAGCATCAACATCACCTATATCATCAGTATCAGCTCCCACAAAAGTACTTATAAGAACAAATAAAAATATTATGGTTGAAGCAATTGTAACAACCCAATACATTTTCTGAAAAGAAGTTAATTCATTAAACCATTCCATCATAAAGCAATTATTTTAATAAGTTACTAAAAGTAAATAAATTGACTGAAAGAAGCACTATTATTTCGTCAATAAAACAGAAACGGCATTCCCGCCAAAACCAACTGCATTTACTAATACTTTAGTTATTTTTTTTGGTTGATTTTGTTTTTTTGCAAACGGAACTTCAATTGCTTTTTGATATTGCAATATAAAGACGGCTAATTCTAAACTAAGTAAGCCAGAAGTACCGAAAGTATGCCCGACTTTCCACTTATTAGTAGTTAAGAAAGGTGTTTTGTTACTAAAAACTTTTTGGATGGCGTTAATTTCTGATGAATCTCCTTTTATAGTTCCTGGTGCGTGCATTACAATAACATCAATTTCATCAGGAGAAATTGTACCTAAAGCCATTTTCATAGATTTCTGAAAACAATCTGCATTTGCGGTAACCGAAGTATTGTGTTTTAAAACTTCTGTAGCATAACCTACACCTTTAATAAGTGCAACTGCATTTTCTTGAACTCCTTTTTCTAAACAAAAAACGGCTGCAGCTTCTCCTAAAACCATCGTGTTTCGTTTCTTTTCTAAATCAAAAGCTTTACAGGGATATTCATCGGTTTCTTTCGAGTACACTTTTAACGCTTGCATTTGGGCAATCGTAAAATTAGTTAAAGAAGCTTCACTAGCACCAATCATAAATTTTTCTGACATGCCTGATTGTAACCAAGCAACGCCGTTTAACAAAGAGTGCAATCCTGTAGAGCAGGTTATTGAATGCGAAATTTCAGGTCCGTTACTTTGTAAATCATGGGCAATCCAAGAAGAAATATTTCCTAATGTAGTGGTTGGCGAACTTAAGGTTGAAGATTTACCGGTTTCTAAAAATTCTTTGTGATATTTCTCAAATAAAGAAGTTGCTCCTCTCGACGAACCAATATTAATTCCGAAGTTATCTTCAGAATTCCAATTTGTTTTTTCAATAGCCTTTCTTGCTACATATAAAGTGTATATAACCGAATCGTCTAAGTTTTTATATTTATTATCTGAATTTCTTATTGCTGTAATAGCAAGTTTATCTTGTTGATTCAAGCTACCTGTCCAAACATTTTCTCTTAGCGTTAAGAAATGTTTTGTATTTAAATAGTTTTCCCAAATTTGCTCAGGAGTACTTCCTAAAGCAGAAACGGAAGCAAAAGAGGTAATAGAAATTGGTTCTTTCAACGTATTAAAGTTTTCACAAAAATAATGGTAAAATCAAGCATTACGAAATAAATAAATATTTATATTGTGAAAAAAAGAGAACAAATGGAAGTGCAAGAACAAAAAAGTTGGTTTGGTAGAAATTGGGGTTGGGTAGTGCCTGTTGGTGGTTGTGGCTGCGGATGTATCGGACTTATTTTATTATTTGTTTTTGGTATTGGCGCTGCGTTTTTTGGTATATCAGAAATGATTACAAATGCTACGCCTGTAGAGTATGCTATAGAACAAGCTTCTAAGAATAAAGAAGTACTTCGTTATTTAGGAGAACCAATTGAAAAATACGGAATTCCATCAGGAAATATATCAATAAATAATGATGAAGGAGATGTTGATTTCTCAATTCCGATTTCGGGACCAAGCGGAAAAGGAACATTAATTATTCGAGGAATAAGAACTAATGGCGAATGGATTTATGAAGATTTATATGTGCGTATTAAAGAAACACAAAAAGAAATAAATTTATTAGTTAAAGAAAAGGTTTTAGAAGATATCTAAAACCTTTTCGATAGTGGTGTATACTTTTTGTAACTGCTCTTTTGTAATTACATAAGGCGGTTGAATATAAATGGTATTTCCTAACGGACGTAAAAACACGCCGTCATTCATAAAGTGTTTTAATAATTGGTCTCGTAAAGTACCGTAACGATTCGCATTGGTTTTTAAATCGATTGCTAAAATTACACCTTTAGTACGTGTAGTGGTTACTTTTGGATGCTTTTTAATGCGTTCTTCAAACGTTTTGTGAGAAGTTATAATAGTTTGAATGCTTTCTTGAATCTCTACAGTTTGTAGTAATTCGATACTAGCCAAAGCAGCGCTACAAGCAATAGGATTTGCTGAATAGGTGTGGCAATGAAAAAAACCTTTTGCAATATCATTGCTTAAAAAAGTACTATAAATTTCTTGAGTACAAGAGGTAATTGCCATTGGCACTAAACCAGCAGTTAAAGCTTTACTTAAACAAATAATATCTGGTTTTGTAGCAACTTCATCCGAAGCAAAATGATTTCCTGTCTTTCCGAAGCCAGTCATCACTTCATCAGCAATCATTAAAATATTATTTTCTTTGCAAAAATTTAAAATCTCGTTTAAATCTTCTGCTTCATGAATTTTCATTCCGGCAGCACCTTGCACTAAAGGTTCGTAAATAAAGCCAGCAATATTATTTTTAGCAACGATTTTTTCTAACTGATTTAAAATTTCTTGATTATTTTTCCCGTTCGGAACAGGAATACGCTCAATATCCATTAAAAAATCTTCAAACGGCCCGTTGTAAGCTGATAAGCCAGAAACCGACATAGCACCGAAAGTATCACCATGAAAACCATCTTCAAAAGCAATGAAAGTAGTTCGTTTTTCGCCTTTATTAAAATAGTATTGCAATGCCATTTTAATAGCCGCTTCTACAGCTGTTGATCCGTTATCGTTAAAGAAAATTCTATTTTGATTATCAGGAAGAATTTTAATCAGTTCTTCGGATAATTTAACAGCAGGTTCGTGTGTAAAATCACTAAACATTATTTGATCTAATGTTTGCATTTGTTGGTAAACACGACTCGTAATAAAATCGTTACAATGCCCAAACATACAAGTATACCAAGATGAAATAGCATCGATATATTCATTGCCATTTTCATCAGTTAAAATACATCCTTTGGCTTTTACAATTCCTAAACTATCTGGATGTGTTTGGTGTTGTTTTAATGGATGCCACAAATGTTTTTTATCTCTTTCTTGAAGTGTCATACTTTTATTTTTTCGTTATACTGATAATAAGTTTAATACTAAATTAGCAAGTATATTTCTTTTTATTATACGACCCTGAAACAAGTTCAGGGTGACGTTATGTTGGTATTTATGTCTAATTTATTATATGTTTTGTCATGCTGAACTTGTTTCAGCATCGCATCAAAAGTAGTTAATAATCTAATTTTTTTAAAGTAGGATTCAATTCTTTAATTAAATTAAGTTTCCATTCTTTATACCAGTTTTTTAACTGCTTCTCTCTTACTATTGCTTTATTTATGTCCGTAAATTCTTCGAAATAAATTAAATCAATAACGTTATATTTTTTAGTGAATTTTGATGCTACGCTTTCTTTATGTTCAATGATTCTTTTAGATAAATTTACTGTAACTCCAATATAAAATGTAGTTCGATATTTATTCGCTAATATGTAAATATAACTTTGTTTCATTGTATTATGTGACCCTGAAACAAGTTCAGGGTGACGTTACGTTGGTATTTGTGTCTAATTTATTATATGTTTCGTCATGCTGAATTTATTTCAGCATCACATCAAAAGTAGTTAATAATCTAATGTTTTTAAAGTAGGATTCAATTCTTTATGCCAGTTTTTTAACTGCTTCTCTCTTACTATTGCTTTATTTATGTCCGTAAATTCTTCGAAATAAATTAAATCAATAACGTTATATTTTTTAGTGAATTTTGATGCTACGCTTTCTTTATGTTCAATGATTCTTTTAGATAAATTTACTGTAACTCCAATATAAAATGTAGTTCGATATTTATTCGCTAATATGTAAATATAACTTTGTTTCATTGTATTATGCGACCCTGAAACAAGTTCAGGGTGACGTTGCGTTGGTGTTTTTGTCTCGTTTATTATATGTTTCGTCATGCTGAATTTATTTCAGCATCGCATGATATTGAAATAAGTTTATTCTGAAATTTATAAATTCAATAGCTTTTCTTTAAAAAGCTCAGCGTATTCTCTAACTACATTTTTATCAAAATAAGGTTCCTCATCTATGCGCCCGATTACAGAAACGTTCGTCATATTTTTGATGATTTCTTCTGTTGTTTTATGTTCATTTCCAGAGAAAATAATCGCAATATCAAAACCTTTTTCTTTTAATAGATTCACTGTTAATAAAGTATGGTTAATGCTCCCTAAATAATGACGAGAAACAATAATTACTTTATAATCGGGTTTGATAATATCTAAAATGGTATCCGAATTATTTAACGGAACTAATAATCCGCCAGCGCCTTCTATAACTAAATTGTTATCAGTTTTAGGAGCTGTTATTTTTGATAATTCAACAGTAATTCCGTCTATTTCTGCAGCTGCATGCGGACTCATAGGGGTGTTTAATGCATAAGAGTTTGGATGAATTATAGTTGTAGAGTTAGAAATTAGTTGTTCAATTTTATGTGAATCAGAATTGTCTAATTCACCTGCTTGTATTGGTTTCCAATAATCAGCTTCTAGTGCCTCAGTTATAATAGCTGATGCTATAGTTTTTCCTACTTCAGTAGAAATTCCTGTGATAAAATATTTTTTCATTTAAAAGATTGTTTTACAATCATTACAAATTAATTTTCTGCTTTCAAAAAAAGGAAACAACATATAAAAAAAGCTTTTTCGTTGTGGTGGAGCAACTAGTATTTTAGAAGAATTGCAGTTTGCACAGTGAATAGTGTTTCCGTTTTTATCTTTTTTATATACTCTAATTTCATTGTAAATTATTAGTGCTTTTTCTAAATCATCATTATGTACTAATAGTTTTACTCCGCCTATTGCTTGACTTATTAAAGGATCAGAATCAATCGTCTTTTCATCCATCAATAAAGTTCTGATGTTATCTGAGTCTAATTTAGATTTAACAAGATGAGCTTCAGTAGAATATTCAAAAACAGTTAAAATAGTATAGTTGTCTCTCATAAGTTTTTAAACAAAAATAGCAAGATGTTCTAAAACATTGGTGATTTCTAGCCTAGAATTATAAGCATGTAAACAGAAACGTAATCTTTCTTCTCCTTTTGTTACTGTGGGAGATAAAATTGGCTTTACCTCGAATCCTTTTTCTTTAAGCTGTTTAGCTACATATTTTACTTTTTCATTACTAGGTATTATGCAGCAATGAATTGCAGAGTCACTATTTATAAACTTTAAATTAAGTCGTTTTGTTTCTGATATAAAATGCTGAATATTTTGATGTAATACTTTTGAGTTCTCTATTCCGTTAGAACTCTCAAGCTCCTCGTAAACACAATGTACGGTTGCCAATGAATGTGGCGGTAAGCCTGTAGTATAAATAAAACTTCTAGCAAAATTAATTAAGTATTGTTTCAGTTCACCGCTCCCTAAAATTACGGCCCCGTGACAACCTAATGCTTTACCGAAAGTTATAATTCTAGCAAAAACATCATTTTCTAAATTCAGTTTTTCAACAAGTCCATTTTTAAATACACCAACAGCGTGTGCTTCATCTACAATTAAATAAACGTTGTGTTTTTTACAAGTTTCAACTATGGCAATTAAATCAGGCGAGTCGCCATCCATAGAGAAAACAGATTCGGTTATCACATAAATTTCAGATTCTTGGTTTTTAGATTCGGTTCTAACAGATAGTATTTTGTTCTCTAAATTACCTATATCATTATGCTTAAACTTATAGCTTTTTGCGTTTGATAATTGAACACCATCGCGAATAGAAGCATGAATAAATTCATCATATAAAATAATATCGCCGCGTTGAGGTACAGATGAAAAGAAACCAATATTGGCATCGTAGCCAGAATTGAAAATTAAAGCAGCCTCCGTATTATGGAATTCAGTGATTTTTTTTTCAACGCTAATATATAGTTTGTGATTTCCGGAAAGTAAACGAGAACCTGTTGCCCCGTTTTTCTTTATGTTTTTATCAATTAAAAATTGGTGCGTTTTATCGAAAATTAAACCAGATTTAGCGTAGCCTAAGTAATCATTTGAAGAGAAATCTATTAAATGAGTTCCAGTACCAAGTGACCTGAGAGAAGTATCTTCTTTACGTGATGATATTTTTTGGATAAGTTTTTTAGGAAATAGCATAGTGTAAAAATACAAAAAGACTTACACGAATGTAAGCCTTTTTTGCTCCTCCTTTAGGACTCGAACCTAAGACCCTCTGATTAACAGTCAGAAGGCGCACCATGCAAAAGGTGAGTAAAATAAGACGTTACAGCGTTTTGATGAAATCACGTGCAAGTTATATGCAAGTTTTTAGCTGATTTTCAAATTTTCTAATTATAAGAACAAAGATATCATTTTATAGCAGTTCTAGCTACTACGTAATATTTATAATAAAAGAAATTATGACTGCTCAAAACCTCAACGATAAAATAAATTTAAAAAATACCGAATTACGAATGACTGACGATTCTGCCAAAAGGCAGAAGCTTCAAAATGATATAAGAGTATTGCAATACCGAAAAGAAATTGAAGTAATAAAAGAGAAAATACGTTTGTTGTCTTGAATTGCTTTACAATTTCATTCCATACATGCGTTCGTCCAATTCTTTCCAGTTGTGAATGTACTTTGATAGTTCCGCCCAAAATTCCTTCGAGTGACTTTTTACTTTGGTATGTACCAATTCATGTACAATAAGATAATCAATTAACGAATACGGCAATTTAATAGCATCAACATTTATAATAATATTATTGGTAGCTGTACAGCTTCCCCAGCGTTTTTCGAGCTGCCTAAATTTCAGCTCGTTAAACTCCAATCCCGTTTTTTTAGACCATTTTCTTACTCTTGGTGCTATTTTTTCTTTGGCTTTGACAATTAAAAAATCATTGAATGCTTTTTTAATAGCTTGCTGGTTGTTTAAATGTTGAGGTAGATATACTTTAAACTTCGATTCCGTAAAATCTATCGTAATTACCTCAACGTCTTCTTTAATTATTAACTCAACATAATACTTACGACCTAGGTATTGAATTCTGGAACCAGTTACTATATCTTCATCACCAATTGAGCTGACCAGTTCTAATTTATCAAGAATCCACTTGGCTTTTTTTAGAATTAATTGCTCGGCAGTAGTTTCTGGTATCAATTTACCTTTCAACACAACACCAGCAGCTTTTTCTACGGTTATATAATGCGATTTTAGCTGTTCTTTTTCCAGTACAGTGTAATCAATGGTTTTATGTCCGTAGGTAACGCTAGGCATCTTTATTTTTTATTAATACGTCCACCATTTCTTTGGCTTTTGTCTTTGCTTCGTTGCGCTCTAATTTTGTTTTTAGAAAACGCATAATTTTATTTTCAATATCTTTTTGTACTCTACCTTTAGCTTGCCAGCCTACAATATCCAATTCACCTTTAATTAAATCGAACAATGTTTTTGTCGCATCTTCGGCATCTTCATCAAACAATACTTTCATTGAATTATAAACCGCTCTTTGTTGTTCTGTATGAAATCCTTTGGCTTCGCCTTCGGTTTGTTCCTCAATAATTTCATCTTGCATTGATGTCATTGCTATAAGAAATTCCGTTTGCGTAATACGCTCGTCTTTTTTCATCTTTAATAATTCATCTAAACGCTGTGCTAGTGGCTTATAAAAATCGGGATTTTTATCCATCCCAACTTTAATAGTATGCTTTAAATTATTTCGCATTTTCAGCTCTTTGGTAGCTGGTGATGCGTTCATAATTTCTTCCTTAAACTTTTCTTTATCAATAATAGAAATTGGTTCTTCTAGTAAATTTTCAACACCTTCGGCTTTTAAATGGGTGTCAATCATGCCTTGTAGCATTTTACTTTCGTCTTTGCTAATTTTTAGCTCATCATCATCTGGAAACGCATTTTTAGCTCGTAATTTTATTTCGTTATATAGCTTAAAATCACCTTGGTATTTCATGGCTTTTGTGTTTGGTAACACAATGTTAATCGACTTGTTAAAGTCTTTTAAAAGCGCTTTAAAATCGTCACGTTTATTGATTGGCTCTATGAAACGAATTGCAGCATCTATATAGTCATCACGCTTGTAGTTTCTATCAATTTTCATTGGTTTGAAGAAATCTACTAATTTGGTGTGATTCATGGCTAGCTGAGGTAATTCTTCGTTGAGGTTCTTTAAAATATCGTCTGGACGAATATCGCCCGAAAATATTTCCAACGCTTGCACTAAGTAGGCCGTAATACCATTATAATCTACAATAAAACCAGCACTTTTCCCTTCTTTAGAACGGTTTACACGTGCAATGGCTTGTAATAAATTATGTTCTTTTAGTGGTTTATCTAAATATAAACACGATGTAATTGGTGCATCCCAACCCGTAAGTAACATATCACTAACAATAATAAAAGCAGTATTGTCGTATTGTTTCTTTCCCGATTTTTCGGTATCATTTTCATTACCAAATGGTAATTTAAAATTATCGGTTGCATCTTTAATGCCTTCTGGTGGTACAACCCAAACTGGTTTTTTATTGTCTGGATTGTTTTTGTTCCATTCTAAAGTTTCGTAGTATTCTTTTGCAATAGCATCGCTTTTAGGTGAGCCGATACTTACTACTACTTTAGATTCGAAATTATGTAAACCTTCCTCTTTTAATTTGTGTAATACTTGCTGGTATTTTATAGCTGCTTCACGACCACTACAAACTATCATAGCCTTGTGGCCATCTGGATAAATTTTATTGGTGTAATGGTTTACCATGTGTTTACCAATGGCGTTGATGCGCTCGGCAGATAATTGGTATTTGCGTAGTGCTTCTTTTTTTAGCTTGTCTTTTTTATCTTCATGTACATCACCAAACTTTTCTTCGAATTCTTTGTCTAATGCTTCTTTTTTAACATCTAACTTGGCAATACCCTCATCATAAAATAATTCTACAGTTGCACCATCGGCAACGGCTTCGGTAATAGTATAAACATCTATATACTCGCCACCGTAAAACTCACCAAGCGTAGATTTATCTTCTTTAGATATTGGTGTACCCGTAAATGCTACAAACTTTGCGTTTGGCAATACGGTACGCATAAACGAAGCTAAAAATCCGTAATGACTTCGGTGGGCTTCATCTACTAAAATGTATAAATTTTCTTTTTTAGATAATTCTTCTAGTTCAATTTCTTGGCGTTCTATTTCAACCCACTTTCCTTTTTGAAACTCTTTAATAATTTTAATGAGCTTCTTATCTTTCAAGTGTTTTTCAATAAGCAAATTACCACGTTCTTCCAGTTCGGTTTGGTCGCTGGTTGCTGTGGCTTCTTTATCGGTTTCTTGAAATTTTTGTAAAGTGGTAGTTATGATACCACCGTAATCGTTGCGTAGTAATTTATCTAAATGCACTACAGAACTGGCTTGGTTTACGTTTTTTAAACCAACATTTCTAAAAGTTGTGGTTATTTGTCGGTCCAAATCTTTACGGTCGGTCATAACCATAACGGTTGGATTGTTAAATCCGAATTCTTGCGCTTGCAGTTTACGAGTTACATAGGCCATCGTTAAACTCTTACCGCTTCCTTGTGTATGCCAAACAACACCACCTTCACCCGCTTGTAAGCGTTCTATAGTTTTATTGGTAGCTCTTACTTGTTGGTATCTTGGTAGCTTTTTAATGGTACGTCCTTCATCTAATTCAAACAATACAAAATGTCTGATAATATCTAGCAGTCGTTCTTTTTTAAATAATGCTAGTAACAATTTATCTTGTTCACGTTTGGCTTGCGCTATAATTTCGGTATCGTCTTTTGATGTTTTAAATACCGAATAAAATTGCTGAGGTGCATTGATAGCGCCATACTTACCGCCAACATCCCAAAGACCAGCGTTTATTTGATTGAAATGAAATAGTTTTTCTGAATTTTTCTGGTAATACTCTAAATCACTAAAAGCTTTATCCCATGCGTTTTGAGCTGTGGGCGATTTACATTCTATCACTGAAATTGGCAGCCCATTTAAGTAAATCACCAAATCTGGAATAGAGTTCTGGTATTTACCGTGGTATTTCATCTGGTTTACCACCAAAAAATCGTTGTTTGTTGGATTGTTGTAATCTATAAAATGTACGGGTTTAAACACCTCATCACCATCAATCACTTGTTTTACAACATAATCGCCACCACGTAACAACTCCCAAATTTTTTGGTTTATTTCCATGAGCGAAGCACCGTTTACGGTGGTAAGCTCTAAAAATGCTTTGTTAAGGTTGTTCTCGTTTATCCACGGATTAATGCGCTTAATAGCTGCCAATAACCTGTTTTTTAAAACTACTTCGGTAATATCTTCACGCTCATCTTGTTTGCTGGCATCGTAATACTGGTAGCCTAATTGTTGTAATAGTTGTATGGCTGGCAACTCGCTATGTAGGTATTCTGGTGATTGACTCATTTTTTTCTTTTTCGACCGTTTATTGACCACTTATTAACTATTTATTGCTTTTTGGGGGATAAAATATGTTGCTTTCTTTTCGTTGCACTTTGGTTAAAACCAGACTGATATAAAGCATTATTGTTGTTTTGAATTATATTTATCGGACATTTTATCGGACATTACCTTATTATTTATTGCTTTTTGTCCGATATATATCCAAACAGTAGCACCACCCTTAAAAACTTTTATCTAACAGTGTGTTAACGAATATAAAAAAGTAATGCTTTGTTGTTTTTTTGTTAAAAACTTGTTTATTACTTTTTTTTGTTCATATATTTGCATCGCACACCCTACCATATTAGGAGGATAGTGTTTCGAGGCTCGATACATCAAGATATGTACCGAGCCTTGCGGTTTTTTACAAGACTGTTGATAATTTCCTCTTCATTTTTTTTCTCATATTTTTTGGTGCCCAATCTTTATTTAAGTGATAAGCCGACAATAAATAATAATCTAACCCCGAATTTTGAGGCTCTAAAACCACTATATACTCTTGCTCTGTGTCATAGATGTATGTTCTAAATACATCTTTACGCTTTTTAGTATCCCTTTCCTTGGTACTAAACACTTCTACATTCGTTTTTTTCTTTAGTTCTAAATGAAATTTCACCCAATGTAAACGTTGGGCTCGGTCCTTTTCAAAAATTCGTCTTTTAAACTTTTTCCCTGTAGCTTCATCAACTTCCTCAACGTCTTCTTTTATTAAATGATTAAAAACCGTATCAAAAGATGCTTGACCATCTTTTTTTACTGGTCTAATAATTTTAGTTTGAAATGCAAGTTTCTCGTTATCTTGAATATCTCTGTCAAAAATTAAGCGCAATGATTTTGTTCTTGCATATTCATCTAAATGCATGATTTCAAGTAAGTGTGGATACTTTTTTATTAAATTAAATGGCATATCTTACTTACTTTAAATCGATATAAAACAGGTTAAACTTATTGTTTTTCTTTGGCGTTGATTTTTTTAATGAAATATTTGTATGCGCTTCTATTTTCTCAATCAGTTTATTTTTTGCCGTTACTTTATTAAGACCTCTAATATGATAATTAATAGCACCCATAATTAAATCAGCCATTTGCATTAAAAAACTTTCGTACGACTTAATAAACTGAATGGTCCGTATATTGTTATTCGAATTTAAGATATCTTGTAACCTTACCAATTTCTCTTGACTACAGGTGTCTTTTATATCCAGATACATGTTATAGGTATATTCTGGATTTAGCTTATGAAATATAAGCTGGTAATACATCCTAAAATAAAAATCGTTATGCGTATAATCTGCTCTGGTTTCGTCTATTTTACTTTTATCGACAATCACAGCTCTAAACATTAAATCGGTTGCAAAAAAGTAATCGATAACATCTGCATAAAACTCATACTGTGATTTTGATACGTCAGACCATTTTATTTCTCCTTTAAACTTATGTTTCGCTTTTAGTTGCTTAATATAATCCTTATGTATTTTTATTTGTGGATATGCACAACTTACATAAGAAATAAGCATATATGGCATCCCGTCATTTTGTAAATGTGTGCTCTCGTCACAATATATATTAAATGTTTTACTCATAACTACACAGCTTCTTTAATTAAACCAGTTACCCGAACCTTACCCGTTAACAACTGCTGCATAAGGCCTTTTTTAAGGTCTTGGTAGTGGGTTTTCTTGTTTTGTAAAACATCTAGTTTACTATCTACCGTGCTTAAAATTTCTGAAATACGAATTTGCTCATTAATCTTAGGTAACGGAATTACAAGTTTCCGAAACGTCATTAAGTTTAAATGACCTACAATACCTCCAACTCTAGCTCCAATCATTCTTTTTTGTACGTCAGTGTCTTGTAAAATCTGTAATAAAAATTTATTAGAAAGTAATTCTGCTTTTGGTTGAATTGTAATAATACTTTCATATGTACTAAACTCAATATCTACATCTACAATAGCACAAGTACCTAAAGTTCCGGATTTACTTACAAGAACATCTCCTTTTTTTGTTATACGCCTAGAGGTTAATTTTTTATGCTGTGTTTCGGAAATATATCTAACATTTTTGAAAGATAAACTCCCAGTATTTATGTCAGTTGCTCGGATAAAAGGAAAACCTCCTTTTTCTACATAATCGACCTTTGAAGTTAAACCTAAAAATATTTCATTACATATTTCATTTAATTTAACATATTCCCAACTTTTAGGTATCTCGCCAAGCGGTGAGTCTTTAAACTGGGTATGGCCAATGCCTTTGGTGAGTAGGCGTTGCATGAGTCCTTTTTTTAAGTCTTGGGTTTGACTTATGCGTTGGGTAATGAGGTCTATTTTAGCATCTACCGTGCTTAATATTTCGGCTATTTTTTGTTGTTCTGTTGAAGAAGGTATTAATGCTTTTACTGTAGAAACTAACTTTATGTTAAGGTTTTGAACTGTAGAACCAGCGGCTTTACTTTTAAATTGACTTTTTATTACATCAGAACTTAAAAGGTAATACATATAATCAATAGATAATTCTTCTGACTTTCTTCTCATTAATAGCCATCCATCATGAATACATCCTTCTGTTTTCATTATATATGGCTTTCCGAAACTCATAGAATTTGAAAGTATAAAATCATTTTCTTTAACTAATAATGATTTTTTTAACCCTTCTTTTCTGATTTTTTGTTTTGTACTATAAATGAATTTATCAGTGTTTTTTGTATCTCCAATTTTCACCCAATTATAACTATCATCAGATTCAGTTATAAAATCTTTTATAGGTCTTGGTGAACCACCTCTAGCTATATCAAAAACTTCATCTAACCTACGTTCTTTCCACTCTTCCCTCATATCCCCAATTCTTTTAAAAATCCGTTCAATTTGGCATCAATTTCGGCTTCTTCTACATCTAAATCAGCTAAAACAGTTTGTACTGCTTGTACATCAATAATCGGTTCTGGTTCGCTGGTATCTATATAACGTGAAATGTTTAGGTTGTAATCGTTTTCGGCAATTTCTGCTAGGGTAACAATACGCATGTATTTGTCAACCTCGGTATTAGCATCGTAGGCGTTTACTATTTTAGTAAGATGTTCGGGTAATAATTCGTTTTGGTTTTTGCCTTCTTTAAAATCGCTACTGGCATCAATAATAGTTACTTTTCCTTTTTGGGTTTCAGTTTTATTTTTGTTTATCAACCAAATAGAAGCTGGTATGCCCGTATTGTAAAACAGCGCAGATGGTAGGCCTATAATACCTTCAACCAAATCGGCTTCTAACAAAGCTTTACGTATTTTACCTTCGGTACTACCTCTAAACAATGTTCCGTGTGGTAAAACCACGCCCGCTTTTCCGTCTTCTTTTAATACGGCAATCATGTGTTGTATAAAAGCCAAATCGGCATAACCACGAGGTGCAATTCCGTATTGAAAACGTCCGTACGGGTCGCTTACTTCTTTTTTATAGTTGGGTGTTACTTTTTTCTCTTTTCCGTTTTTATCAAGCTTTATAATAATATTAGCTTCTGCTGGGCTCCACCAAGCATCCATAGAAAACGGTGGGTTGGCAATAACACGGTCAAACAATTTTAGTTCGTTATTTTTATTACGGTGTTTTGGGTCGGTTAGGGTATCGCCTTTACGTATGTCGGCATCCATAAAATTATGCAGCAACATGTTTAACTTACCAATGGCCCACGTACCCAAGTTTTTTTCTTGTCCGTTTAAGCTTACATTTATATTGTTACCCACTTTTCCGTTAGGTTGTTGTGCTATATAACGAGCAGATTCTATAAGCATACCACCAGAGCCACAAGTAGGGTCGTAAATACTTTGTTTAGGTTGCGGCTTTATAAGGTTTACAATAAGCTGCACCACACCACGAGGCGTATAAAATTCACCTCCTTTTTTACCAGCATCATCTGCAAATTGTTTGATGAGGTATTCGTAAGCATCCCCCAAAAGGTCGTTAGATTCTAAATGCGCATTGGCTAACGAATGTTGGTTAAAGTGGCGTAATAAACGCTGTAATAGCTCATCACTTAATTTTTCTTTATCACCAAACTTGGTGGCGGTCATTACACCTTCTAAACTGGTGTTTTCTCGCTCTATGGCGGCAAAGGCTTTGTCTAAAGCGATACCAATATTTTCGGTATGCCCTTTAATGGTTTCCCAACGTGATTCTTCTGGAAGTTGAAAGTAGGTTTCATCTTCGGCATCTTCACGAGAAATACCTTCACGTTGTATAATAGCTTCCACTTCTTCTAAAAACACATCGTTTGAGCGTTTTAAGAATAGGAGTCCGAATATGTAATTTTTAAAATCTGAGGAATCGATGCTTCCACGTAATATGTTTGCTGAATCCCATAGCCAAGATTCGAGTGTTTCTAAAGTTAGTTTGTTTTCAGTCATTTTATTTTTAAGCAGTTTTTTTATTGTCAATCAGCAAATCTTTTACGCTAATGTTTAAAATATCAGCAATTTTATACAAGGTTTCTACACTTGGTTGGCGTCTGTTGGTAGTATAAGAAAGTACCATATTGTAGCTTTTGCCCAGTTCTTTAGAGAGCCATATTTGTTTTAATCCTTTCTGGACCAATACCTCTTTTATGCGATTCATCAACTTCGTTTTTTTTGCTTTCCGAATATAGCTAAAAACTATCATTAAACGATAGCTGGTTTACAGATAAAAAAATGCTTTTTTAGAAGTTTTAAAATAAAAAATTGTAACTGGTTGATTTTTGGGTAATTATGGTTTTTTTTGCTTGACAATGCCGAAAAAAAGGGCTATATTTGAGTAAGTAACCTTACCAACAATGCGGTGTTCTGTATTTTCTAAAGAACACGAACAGCAAACAAACTATACATAAAATACAGCCGATTTTTTCGGTTGTAACAACAATACACCTTCGGATAGTCCGAAGGTTCTTTAGTTGTGGTCCATACCGCAGCTATGGATTAATTATAAAAAAAAGAAAATTATGGAAAAGAAAAAAGGGCTTGAATTTTACAAGTTGTTTCACCCTCTAGCCGAGGATAATAGGCTAACTGATTTAGAAAAAATTGTAGCGATGTATATTTTTACATTGCATAGCTTTAACCAAAAGTGCTTTGCTAGCAACAAGTACATGGCTAGCGTTTTAAAAGTATCATCGAGCGGAGTAGATACAGCAATTAAAAAATTGCAATACGTTGGTTATATTGAAGATTTACGTAGTGAACCTTCGGTTAAACATTTAAAAATATGTGCTACTAATGTGACTAATGCTAATTTTTATAAATTTTATAAAGTGTTATTGATATCTAAATTAAAATATAGTACTAAATTTTTACTGACGTATATTTTGTCGTACACCAATAGTAATAGAAGATTTTACGATACGAATGCAAATATTTTAAAGCGCATTGGGTTAGGTAAGGAAGCTGTTGCAACCGCTAAACGAGAGCTAAGAGTACAAGGTTGGTTAACTATTAAAAACCCAAGAAGCAAATGGCGAGAGTTTTTAATTACAACGAATAGAAACCCAATTGCAGAGCTTACAGCTATTGAAGCTAAAAAAGTAGCTGCTGCTTTGCGCCCAGAAACCAGCGTTACTAAACCAATTAACGGTAACGCTAGCCCAAAATTAAGCGTTGTTAGCTCAGAAAGCAGCCACAATAAGATAATAAATAATAAAATTAAAAAAGAAAATAGTAATAATAGAATATATAATATTAATAGTGAAAGTATAGTTACTGCTTCGCAGTTAGAAACTTTTTTAGATTTAGATTATTCATTTAATTTTTATGATATACCAATTGAAAGTTTAGATAGTCCAACTAGTGTAAGCGTTGACCAACTTGAAATTTATTTAGATGCTGGTTTAACTTTAGGTGAGTGGCTTGCGTTAAATGTATTACCAGCTGCTGGTAAAAGCACCGAGGAAATTTTAGAAACTAATAATCTACCAACTAGCGCAAGCGTTAAAGAAATTAGTACTGAAACGGTAGCAACGGAAACGGCAACCACCAAGGTTGCGGAAGCTACAGAAAAAAGTGTGGCCGAGTGGTTGGCCGAAGCTGTTATTATGAATAAAACATTCACCAAGCAAAGGCAGCCCATTCTAGAAGTGTTAACGTACATCAAACGGAACGATACGGTAAGCGTAACCGATTTTTTAATGCAGTTGTATTTTGAATTAGGAATGGATTTAGATATACCAAACATCGTTAGCATTCAGCATCACATCAACCACAGCCATTGCAGTGTTGAAGATATTATAAAAGATGTAACACGTATTTATAAAGAAAACTTGTATGTTAATAAAAGATATAAAAATGTTGAGGTTCCAAGAAGCATGCTGGTTTACCTCAGCGATATTTATAAATAAAAAATATTGGTAATGGTGGCTTTCGGGCCGCCAATAACCAGTTTATATGTACCAAAAGGGCTTTTGTTAGCACGTATTCGTTATGAATATTTTCATAAAAAGAGGTTAAATGATGCGTAGGGGGCTCTCCTTATAAAGTGCTTCACACACTACCTATGAAGATTTTAAATAATATTATCTGTAACCTTTCTTTTATAAAGTAATAGCATCAATTTTAAAATTGGTATTGATGTGCTTCGCTAAAATTTTTTTATAATTTTTTTGATATAAGTTTTAGAAACGCTTTACTTTTTTTGTTTTGATAGTATATTCTATTTATAATAAAACTTTAAAAATCATATAATTATGAACGAAGAATATCAATATTTATTTACCGAAGGGCCACTACGTGAGGCAATGGCAGCATACCTATCAGTTAATTACGAGGAAGCCGCAGATTACAGCGAAGATGCTATGGTTAGCGAATACATGTACCTCAAAGATAACGGTCAGTTGAACCTCATCTTTGAAGCAGTACAGTTGCATAATAAAACCAAGACGCTAGCTATTAGCTAAATTGATTAATCGTTCGTTAGCGTGGTCAATAGTTTTGTTACCATAGCTTTCTAGGTAAATGCCAGTTACGGCATTACCGTAGTTGTGGCCCAGTGCTTCGGCAATTAAATCTTTACTGTAGCCATTTGCTTTGGCAATGTTGGCCCAGCTATAGCGAGCCACGTAAGTGGTTAGCGGTATGTCTAATTGCAATTGATACCCAAGTTGTTTAAGATACCTATTTGTAGATTTTAGTCCCAAGTTTACACGGTGTCTTATCTTGGCTTCGGGTATATTATCTAAACCAAATTGAGGTAATAAATAGGAACTGTTAGTGGTTTTGTAATGATTTAGAATATCTTGAACCGTTGGTGATAATTTAATACTATATAATTTTCCAGTTTTGCGTCTTTTATAAATAACCCGCCCATTTTTAATGTTGCTCTTTTTAAGAAGTATAAGGTCCATGAAAGAAATGCCAATCAGACCAAAAATCAGCATGAACATATTTTTAGCATGAAAGTGTTTAGAATCTTTATCTAGTTCAATTTGTGCAATTTTTCTAATAGATTCTAAAGGTATTGCTCGTGATATTGTTTTTTGCGACCTAATTTTAAAGCTTCGAAACGGGTATTGTGCCATGTTATATACATCAAGCTTTCCAGCACGATTTAATAAAGCTCGCAGCGCCCGCATATATACCGCAGCGCCATTTACACTTACACCAGAGGCTGATAAATGGGCGTCATATTCTAATACAAATGCATAATTTATATCCGATAATTTTAATTTCTTATTTCTGTAGTTGATAATACTTTTGGCAGCGGTTTTGTAGGATTGTGCATTGCCGTGGCGACCTTGAATATTTAGTTTTTTAATTTGTTCAATGGCAAAATCATAAAACAGCATTTCATTAACATCATACGATACGGTTAGGGCGTATTTTATGTCGGCTAAACCTGCGTCTGGTTTGTATGATAAAATAGCTAGAAGTTTCTTCTCATAATGCAGTATTGTCTTCTTTAAATGAAGATTTAGCTCTAAGTAACTTGCATGCTTTTTATTTACACGTAGTTTTTTCTCATCCCATTCGTTCGGTGAAATCTTAATTCCAAGATGAATCGATGTTGTTTTTTTATTAGCTGTAAGCCTTAATATTAAAGGGATTCGTCCGTCTGCATAACTTCTTCTTTTGTCTAATGTAAGTTTTAAAGTACTCATGTTTTTTAGTGTTGCGCTAAAAACATTTTTATGCACGTGCACTTTTTGGCCTAAAAAGGGGTTCGTGCAAGTTATGTGCAAGTTTTTGACCTATGACTTCCGCTTTTCGGGCACAAAATTCAGCTGCTTTTTGCAGTAATTTTGATGCTTTCAAAGAATGTTGATTTTTTTTTATTCCTCCCTTAGCCCAGTTGGGTAGAGGGTTTGACCCGCATTACTGCATAAAAAAAAGTCCAACATTGCTGTTGAACTTCTTTTTTTATTGCTCCTCCTTTAGGACTCGAACCTAAGACCCTCTGATTAACAGTCAGATGCTCTAACCAACTGAGCTAAGGAGGAATGTTCATGTAGAACAAATATATGTGTTGTAGCAATTATCGGCTGCTACGATGCCTTCGTTTATTTTGCTCCTCCTTTAGGACTCGAACCTAAGACCCTCTGATTAACAGTCAGATGCTC